>CAXTNS010000492.1:0-267 GCA_964245465.1 uncultured Thermoanaerobaculia bacterium | reverse complement strand
ACGGGGCTCTGAGATACGCCCAGCGCGCCCTGGGGATCGCCGAAAAAACCTTCGACCCCGGCATCCCCGTCCCCGTCGTCGCCCAGTACACCTACGGCGTCGGGCTGGTCCTGCGGGAGAAAGGAGACCTGAAGGGCGCACGGAGCCACTTCGAGCGGGCGTACCAGGTCTTCATGACGAAGTACGGCCCGGACCATCCCATGACCCGGAAAGTGGCTCAAGACCTCGCGTTCAGAAAGGAGCGCGCCGAAGTCTCCAGGACGGTCC
>CAXTNS010000491.1:0-5448 GCA_964245465.1 uncultured Thermoanaerobaculia bacterium | reverse complement strand
CCGTTCGAGATGGCCATCCGGAACGAAAAGGTTTCCATTCGCGCCGTGGATTACCTGAATCCCGCCAATCCCGGGCAGAAGATCTGGCAGATCGAGGACCCCGCCACCTACGCGCGGCGCCTGCCGACTTTCACTGGAGGCTCGATGGCGGCCCAGGAGGCCATCCGGGTGTTCGACTGGTACCAATACTTCCGCGACCGCCGGCGCTATCTCGCAGGCCGGATCGCGGAGCTGGAGCGGGACCTGGCGGCAGGCAAGGGAGACCCCGCGAATCCCGCAGACATGGAAGCGCGCATCCAGGGCATGAAGACCCGGATCTATCAGATGGAATTCTGGGGCGACCGGTTCCTCGACAAGCTGGCCTTCCAGCTTACCTACACCTTCAGCGTCAACGGTCCGCAGACCTTCGAGGGGCAGGAGCTGCTGGGCGGCGAAGTGGACACGACCCATCCCTGGCCCGTCACCTTCTGGTTCGGCTCGTGGGATGGCGATCTGTTGACGGGGTGGATGCAGGGGACGCTGTCCGTGCCGTTTTTGCCAAAGTGGCGGCGGTGCTCCCAGAGATAGATCCCCTGCCAGGTGCCGAGCCCGAGCTCGCCGTCCAGAACGGGGATCGCCAGCGAGGTCGCCGTCAACGCGGCCTTGATGTGCGAGGGCATGTCGTCCGGCCCCTCGGCCGTGTGGGTGTAGAGAGGATCGCGCTCGGGTACCAGGCGGTTGAGCCAGTTTTCGAGATCGCGGCGGGCCGAAGGGTCCGCGTTCTCCTGGATCGTCAGGCTGGCAGAGGTGTGCTGGATGAAGACGGTGCACAGCCCCGCGCGTGTCCCGCTCTCGCGAACCACGCCGCGGACCTGATCGGTGACCTCGTGGAGCCCCGGGCCGGGCATGCGGAGGGAGAGACGTTTCACCATGATCGATCAATATCCTGGCGCAGTTGGTTCACGCCTTCCAGGACGCGCGCCGGGTCGTCCAGGTGGAGGCCTTGGAAGCAGCGTTGTTGGTACGAGCCGTCCCCGTTGAAGGCCTCGATCACCTTGAGGAGATCGTCCCGTCCGGCGGTCCTGTAGGCGCGCTCGACCTTGCTCCAAGCCTCTTCCGGGATCGGTCCGAGTTGGGAACGCAGGGCGGCCAGATCGATCAGGTCCCGCGACAGGAACTGCCGGTCCGCCCATCGATCCGAATTCGCAAGGATCTTCTCGGCGTAGCAATCAGGAATGGTCAGGCAATCCACCGGCGACCAGTCCGGCCGGACTCCCCGATCGAGCTCGATTCGCGCCTCACGGATCAGCTCGACCCGGATCGTGGCCCCTTCGATCTCAACCGGGAAACGGATCCCGTACTGATCGATCCTCATCTCGCGAGGAAAATGAAGGCTGTCCCGCGAATCAGGCTTGAACAGGGCGTCGTAGCCCCTGGTGGCCGCCTCGAACCGGAGCTCCGCGTATCCTTCCGCGTCGGCACAGAGGAAATCGGCGTCGTGGGACTCGCGGTATTCCTCGAGATCGAGGACGATCCTGGTACCGCCCCCGAAGAAGAACCTGCAGCGGGAGAGAATTTCGGAATCGAAGGCGTGAAGCAGCGACAGGACCTTCCGGTGCTGCTCACGCCTGAACATCGAGATAGCTTCCGAACCGCTGGACCAGCTCCCGAATGAACGTCCATTCCTGGGGAGAGGGATCGGCGAGCACGCCCTTGTACCGCCAGCCCGCCTCGTAGCGCTTCAACATGTCCAGAGGGGAGAGATCACGGTAGTTGCGGTCGAACCAGGAGATGCTCTCCAGGAACGGCAGCGGCTCCGGCACTGTGATTTCTTCCTTGATCCTGGAGGACAAATTCATACAAGGCATTTTACTCCTCTCCGATCGCGAGCTCCGCCTCCAGCCGGTCCCGGACCTCGCCGGGGGACTTCAGGATCCCAGGATCCTCAGGCACGGGGAACACGGCCACTCGGAGACCATCCTCTTCCAAGAGAGGCAGGAGGTCTTCCAGAAGGTCGTCAACGGGCAAGGGCTCGGGGAGCGCGCCCTCCCAGGCTCCTCGAGCGCAGGCTGCGGCAAAGACGGCGTGGGGCCAGAGAGGGAGGGCATAGGTCTCCTTGGCGATCAGCCAGCCGTCGGCGTCCCTGAGGCCCCAGACCTCTTCCCAGTCGGCGGCCAGTTGGAAGAAGGCGAGGGCACGGTCGGCCGCGGGGAGGGCGAGGAGTTGCGCGGCCTCGTCCTCTTCGATCTCCCAGCTCATTCGACCTCGGAGTCCGTCCGGGAGGCACCCACGGCGACCGGCTCCCTCCTCTCCGGGGCGGCCGCCTCCTGCTCGCGGCGGAGCTCACCCAGGATCCAGTCGGAGAGCACCTCGACCTCCGCTTCGTCGAGACCGATGCCGGCGCTGTCGCACAGGCTCACCACGTTGCGGAAGAAGCAGGTACCCAGGGACAGCGGATCCTCGGGGCCGTTCTGGCCGAAGCGGTGGCCGCCGAAGGTGATGCCGCGCAGGATGAAGTTGACGCTGGCGCGGGCGATGGGCGAGCCCTCCTCGATGCAGCGGTCGCGGACGGACTTGGAGGTGCGCGTCAGGAAGTAGCCATGCACGTTCACTTCCTCGGCGGTGAGGCGGAAGACGCGAGCGTAGTCGCCGCGCGTCAGGTAGGGCGTGTCCGTGAGCTGGTGGACGCGGTAGGCCAGGGCGTTGAGCTCGGGGTCGCCCACCAGCTCCTCGGGACGGCCGTCGATGGGGAGCTGGTGCCGGGCCGGGTCGTAGATGTAGCCCGGCTTTAGGGCGGAGATGGCGAAGCCCGGGTTCTCACGCCCTTCGAGAAGGTCGCGGAAAGTGCCGGCGCCCGCCCAGCGGGTGGCGAGCACCGTCTCGCCGAAGCGGCTGATCACCATCTGGGCCGCGCGCGCCATGGGCACGGCCGAGTCCGAGGCCTCGACGACCGAGCGGACATAGCCAAGGATGTCCTCGATCAGGCGGCTGCGGTCCGTGGCGGTCAGGAGGCGGGGGTGTACGGCCGGCCGGCCGGGGCTGTGGACCGGCTCCGGCTCCTCGCCCGGGGACACGATGCCCACGCGCCAGGGATCGCCGTCGATCATCGCGAGGTCCTGCCGGGTCGAGACCACGGCCATGGTCATGTTGCGCAGGCTGTTGAATCCCAGCCAGTTGGTGCTCGCCGTGAACTCGGAGAACTCGCGGAAGATCGGCGGCAGCTCGGTGGCCACCAGCTCGCCACTGGTGCTCGCCCGCTCATAGACCTTGTCGGCGATGCTCCGCAGCAGCTCGTCCATGGCGGAAGAGGCGCTGGGGCCGGCGGAGGCACGGGTGGTCTGGCCGAGGGTCGCGCCGATCGCCTCCTCGAGGAACGTGTCCTGGTCGATCAGCAGGTCGCAGGCCGCCTTGTAGGCCACCGAGGCCGGACCGATGGCGAGGATGGCGCTCCGGCGGTCGTGCTTGGAGAGGCGCAGCAGCACGGGCGTGAAGTCGGCGTCGCCCGAGAGCAGGATGAACTCGTCGAACCGCGTGGGGTGCCCCAGGGTGTCGAGGATGTCCATCACCATGTGGATGTCGGCGCTCGTCTTGCCGCCGCTCGTCAGGGGCGGGCAGTCCACCACCTCGAAGGCGGAGCGGGTGAAGTAGGGCCGGAAGCGGCCGAACTGCGAGGGGTTCAGGTAGCAGCGGCGGAACAGGATCTTCCGGTGCCTGCCGTCGCCGACCTGGTGGGGGAGCCGGTCCTGGAGCCAGTTGAGCCAGCGCGTGGGATCGGTCGCGAACTGCTCGGCCGCCGTGGGGTCTTCCCGCTGCAGGCCGAGGTAGATGTTGTCAAAATCGATGAAGAGAGCCGACCTCAAATGGGTTGGGCTCGGGTACGAATCCGGCATGTAAAGCCTCCAGACAAAGAGTCCATGACTGTGCCGGCGCCCGGCAGGAAGCCGGAGCGCCGGAGCCCGCCAAAGATATCAGAGCCGGGCTCCTGCCCTCCTCGGGTTCACGCTTGTACTAGAATCCCGCGAAATGACCACGCCCCATGACCTCGTCCTCTTCAACACCCTGGGCCGCAGGCTCGCGCCCTTCCGCCCCATCACCCCCGGCGAGGCCCGCATCTATGCCTGCGGCCCCACGGTGTACAACGACATCCACATCGGCAACCTGCGCTCGTTCCTGGTCGGGGACCTGCTGCGCCGGAGCCTGCGCCATCTCGGCTATCGCGTCACCCACGTAATGAACCTGACGGACGTGGACGACAAGACCATTCAGGGTGCCCACAAGGCTGGTGTCACCCTGACCGAGTACACGGCGCCGTTCATCCAGACCTTCCTGCGCGACCTCGAGACCTTGGGCATCGAGCGCGTCGAGCGCTTTCCCAAGGCGACCGATCACATCCCGGAGATGATCGAAATCATTTCCAAGCTGGTCGAGAAGGGCTATGCCTACGAGAGCGAGGGCTCCGTGTTCTTCAGCATCGCGAAGGACGAGGACTACGGGCGGCTCTCCGGCTTCGACCTCGAACAGGCGCGCCAGGGCGAGCGGGTGGCGAGCGACGAGTACGGCAAGGAGGACGTGCGCGACTTCGTGCTCTGGAAGGCCGTCAAGCCGGGCGAGCCCTCGTGGGATTCCCCCTGGGGGCCGGGCCGGCCGGGCTGGCACATCGAGTGCTCGGCCATGAGCATGAAGTACCTGGGGGAGACCTTCGACATCCACTGCGGCGGCGTGGACCTGATCTTCCCGCATCACGAGAACGAGATCGCCCAGAGCGAGTCCGCGACCGGCAAGCCCTTCGTCCACACCTGGCTCCACGGCGAGCACCTGATCGTCGACGGCCAGAAGATGTCGAAGTCGCTGGGCAACCAGTACACCCTCCCGGACCTTTTGAAGAGGGATTGCTCGGCGCGCGCCCTGCGCTACCTCTTCCTGTCGGTGCACTATCGGCAGAAGCTCAACTTCACCTTCGAGTCGCTGGAAGGGGCGGCGGGCGCCCTGCGGCGGGTGGATGAGATGCGCTTCCGCCTCCAGCACGCCGAGGAGAAGGGTGAGCCCGACGCGCGCCTCGCCGAGTCGGTCGAGAAGCTGAGCCGGGACTTCGCGGCCGGGCTGGCCGACGACCTCAACATGTCGGTGGCCCTGGCGGCGCTCTTCGCCTTCGTCAAGGACGTCAACGTGGCCATCGAGGAGGGGAGGATCGGTGCCGGCGACCGCCAGCGCGTGCTCGACGCCCTGGCCGGCGTGGACGGCGTCCTGGGGGTGCTCGACCCTTCCCAGTGGCCCGAGGGGCAGGGGAGTGAAGACGACGCGGCCGAGATCGAGCTGCTAATACAGCAGCGCAACGACGCACGGAAGAAACGCGATTTCGCCGCCTCCGACCGCATCCGCGACGAGCTCGCGGCCCGTGGCATCGTGCTCGAAGACACTCCCCAGGGCACCCGCTGGAAACGGAAATAGTGAGCGGCGATTTCCGGGGGT
>CAXTNS010000490.1:4381-5461 GCA_964245465.1 uncultured Thermoanaerobaculia bacterium | reverse complement strand
CAGGAGAGGGGGGGCGGGACGGGAAAGGAAGCTCTGAAGGTTTGCAGCGGAGACCAGTAGACAATCGGGGCATCTCGAGAGCAGAATAAGTTTGCGGTAAAAACCAGCTCTCATAGGAGGGACCGAGATGCAGCACTTCCAGGGTCTTCAGAGATTGCGAGCCCTCGCTCGCGCGCTCTTCTCGCTATTCGTTCTGGCCTTTGTCGCTATGCCGGGGGGCGCTTGGGCGGCCTCGAATGACGATCTCTCCGGCTATGCGGATCAGCTCTTCTCTCGGGCCTATGCGGCGGGGGAGCCCGGTGCCGCCGTCCTGGTGGTGAAGGACGGCCAGGTCGTGCTCCGCAAGGGCTATGGCATGGCCAGCGTGGAGCTTGGCGTGCCAATGCAGCCCGACATGGTGTTCGAGATCGCCTCGATTACCAAGCAGTTCACGGCGGCGGCCGTCCTCCTGCTCCAGGATCGTGGCAAGCTGTCGGTAGAGGACGAGATCACGAAGTACCTGCCCGACTATCCGACCCATGGCCAGAGGATCACCCTTCGCCATCTGCTGACCCATACGTCCGGTGTCGCGGACTTTACGGGAATGCCGCAGTGGTGGCCGAGGATGCGCGAGGACATGACGGTCCAGCAGATCATCGATCTGTTCAAGGACAAGCCCCTGGATTTCACCCCGGGGGAGAAACTGGGCTACAGCAACTCGGGCTACGTCCTGCTGGCAGCGGTCATTGAGAAGGCGTCCGGGAAGAGCTACGAGGACTTCGTGGAGCAGGAGATCCTGGCCCCTTTGGGAATGAAGCGGTCGCGCAACTGGCATTTGCAAAAGATTGTTCCGGGCTTGGTGACGGGTTATGACATGGGGGAGGCTGGCTATAGGAGCGCCCTGCCCATCAGCATGAGTCAATCCATTGGAGCGGGCTCTCTCCTGTCCACGGTAGACGACCTGGCTCTCTGGGCTGAAGCCCTGTCGAGCACGAAGCTGCTGAAAAGAGAATCGCTGGAGCGGATGACCACGCCCTGGAAGCTGCCTTCGGGACAGCCGGTCAAGGGGGGCTATGGTGTCCAGATTTTCGAGGAGGACGG
>CAXTNS010000490.1:325-4371 GCA_964245465.1 uncultured Thermoanaerobaculia bacterium | reverse complement strand
CCTGCTCTGGGCCGCGGTCGACCGGGGCGAGGAGCGCACGGTGGCGGCGCTCCTGGGTTCAACAGCTACCTGTTGAGCATCCCCAGTGAGCGATTGCAGGTGGTCGTGCTTTCGAACGTTTCAGGTCATGACCCGGGGGTGGAGGGACTGGCGTACCGCGTCGTGATGAAAGCGCTAGGCAAGCCTGTGGAGGACCGCAAGGCCATGGACCTCGACCTGGCCACGCTCGACGAGTACACAGGCCTCTACCGCTTCGACGAGACGCGCTCCCAGTCGGTCTTCCGCGAAGGGACCAAGCTCTTCGCCCAGGGCACCGGTGGCCAGAGGCATGAGATCCTGGCGTCCTCTCGCGACGACTTCTTCTATCTTGATTTGGATGCCTGCATCCATTTCCGGCGCGATGGCCAGGGGAAGGTCACCGGGATGGATCTCCAGTATAGTTTCGGACCTGCGGACGAAACGGGGATGAAGACCGACGATCATGAGCACTGATGACTGCACGTACAACGAAGCCTGCGCCGAGGTCTACGACCAGTGGTTCGGCTCCTGCGAGGAGGCGGCCATCGATCTCCTCGCGGAGCTGGCTGGGTCCGGGCGGGTCTTGGAGCTCGGCATCGGCTCAGGCCTGATGGCGCTGCCCCTGACGGCCCGGGGCATCGATCTCCACGGTATTGATCTCTCGCCGGCCATGGTCGCAAAATTGCGCGCCAAATCCGGAGGCGATGCGATTCCCGTCACGATGGGGAGTTTCGCCGACGTGGCGGTCGAAGGCGAGTTCTCCCTGATCTTCGTGGCCTACAACACCTTCTTCGCGCTCCAGACCCAGGAAGAGCAGGTGCGCTGTTTTCAGAACGTCGCCGCGCATCTCGCGAAAGACGGAGTGTTCGTGATCGAAGCCTTCGTACCCCAGAGCGCCAACTTCACCGGTGGGCTGAAGGTCACAGCCGTGACGGACGAGCGGGTCGGCCTGAAAGTTTCCGAGCACGATCCCGTGCGCCAGCGCTTGAAGAGCCAGCACGTGGTAATTCGGAACGGTGAGATCCGGCTCTACCCGGTCGAAGTCCGCTACGCCTGGCCCGCGGAGCTGGACCTGATGGCACGCCTGGCCGGTCTCCGCCTCCGGCACCGCTGGAGCAACTGGAGCCGGGCCGAGATCGGGCCGAACAGCGAGCGGCATGTTTCCGTTTATGAGCGGACGTGATGCCGCCCGGCACCAAGAGCGCCGGGCGGCTTCGTAAAAGCCAGGTCAGGCAGCGGCGGTCTGCGCGAGATCCGCGAACTCGAACTTCTTCTGGAAGTCCTGGCCGATCACCTCAATCCCTTTTGAACCGACGTGGGTCGCCCAGGTATAGATCGTGGTGGGAGGGATGACAGGCCCAATACCGGCGTTTTTCGGCCAGCCGGGGCCGGTCTTCGTCTCAAGAACCAGATAGGGGAAGTACTCGACCTCAATAGGCTGAGTGTCAAGGAGTCCGGGTTGAACCTTCAGCTCCCAGTTGAAGCCGGACCTCTGGGCCACGACCTCCAGCAGGATCTGTGGGGCGCCAAAGACCGAGACATAAAACGCATTCGCCGAGTCAACCTGTGCAAGCTGGGTCAGATCTGCAACGTTGACAGTGTTCATGACTAGTTCTCCTTCCTTGAATCAGTAGTTTGCCTGGTTTGTGCTCTGGCCCGTGCGGCTTTGGAAGCCGCCGGTTAAGGTGCCGGCGACGGCTGCACTGCGTTTTCGATCACGATGATGACTCTTCTCTGTGCTATGACTTGACTCCCTTCAGCGTAAAACGTTTTTGGTTCTCCTCGTCAAATGTGCTATTCCATCCATAGGCGCGCAAGGACCCTCTGCGACATCAGACGAACCTTCATGACAGTGATCTTTGTTTTGGAGTTAGAGCAGGATCGGTGCCAGGGCTTGGCGTCCATGGCGTAGAGGAAAACCAGCCGCAGACGGTGCATCCGCAAACACCGCTGACATTTCTGACGACTCTGACATCCTTGACGACTCACCTCTACAGGCGTGGGGCGAGTCTCCGGCGAAATCGTTCCCGTCCAAGGCGGCCACGTGGGGCAGCCCCTACCGACGCTGCATCTCCCTTGTTGACGAGGCCGGTTCTAACGCGAGGAATGTGGTGACGAGGGGCGGAGGTCCAGCTTTTTCATCCGCCGCTTGAGGCCCTCTTCCGAGACTTCGAGCTGCAGCGCGGCCTCACCCAGCCGGCCGCGGCTCTGCAGGAGCGCCTGCTCGATTTCGGGACGTTCCAGGTCGGAGGCCTTGCGGGTGTGAGGGCAGGCGTCGATCAGGAGGTAGAGGGCGGCGCGCGAGATGCCGAGTTGATCGGCCGTGGCCACGGGCTCCCAGCGGTTAACTCGGAGGGCAGATACGAGCTCGTCGTCCGACACTTCCTGGGGACTGCGGCGGCGCAGGGCGGGCGATCGAACCGATCGAGACACGCGCTCCGGGCTCGGCTCGGCGGCTGCCTCCTCCGGCGGTGGGGTTTCACCCTGGAGAGGCACGAGGAGCTTCTCGATCTGCGCGCCAAGACAGTCATTGGTGCTGCCGCGGCTCTCGACCGCGATCGCCCGGGCGACGTTGCGGAGCTGCCGGACGTTGCCGGGCCAGTCGTACTGGGCCAGCCGCGCGACCAGGGGCGCGGAGAGCCAGGGGCGATCGGCTGAGGCAGGTGTTTCGAGGCGGTGAGCCTCCCCGATGGCTTCGAGTTCCTGCCGCAGGAAGTGAACCAGCAGGCGCCCGATGTCATCGCGGCGCTGGCGCAGAGGAGGAATACGGATTTCATAGCCGCTCAGCCGGTGGATCAAGGGCGCGCGAAAGCGGCCGGCTGCGATGGCGGCTTCAAGATCGGAGTCGGTCGCCGCGATCGTCCGGACCTGGACCCGCTGAATCTGTTCGGTCCCCACGGGCTGGATCTCGCCGTTTTCCAGAGCCCGGAGGAGAAGCGGCTGGACCTCCGCCGGAACCTCGCCGATCTCGTCCAGGAAGAGCGTTCCGCCGTCGGCGCGGCTGAAGTAGCCCCGTCGTCTCTGGTCGGCCCCGGTATACGCCCCTTTGGCGGCTCCGAAGAGCTCCGACGCGGCGAGTGTCGGCGGGATGGCCCCCATGTTGATGGCGAGATAGGGACGGTCGCGCCGGGCGCTCGCCTGGTGGATGGCCTGCGCCAGAAGCTCCTTGCCGGTGCCGGTCTCGCCGCGCAACAGCACCGGTACGTCCAGGCCGGCAATCTGACGGATCTGCTGAAGCAGCTCGAGCAGCGGCTCGCTCTCGCCCACCAGGCCGTGGCGCGGGAGGCCAAGCTCGGTGACCGTCCGGAACCGGTGGAGGAGGAGGACGGTTCGATCGGCCAAAAGGAGGACGACGCCCCGCTCGATCTCGCGGTCCGTGAAGACGCGCTCGCCTTGGACCGGATCTCCGTCAGCGACCACGGAGATGGGAGAGCTTCGGGTGGCCAGGCGGACCCCTCCATTGGGCTCAGGCAGAAGCCATAGGGGTTTCCGGCTCAGATAGGAATCGGCGAGGGGGCGCCGTCTCGACTCGCCCGGAGCGCCAAACGACGGCTCCAGGCGCGAGAGCCGTTCTCCGCGCCCGGACGCAAGATCGAGCAGCGCGACGCGTTCACCGATCCGGTGGACGTCGGAATGGGCGAGGATCGTCAGCCCCGGAATGGCGAAAAAAGCCGCGTCATGCCGGAGGCTGCCCACACGGGTATCGGTATCCCGCCAAGTCTCAACCTGTTCAGGAATCACGGAAGGAGTTTAACCAAGCTGAGCCCCTCTTGGAAGAGGACAGACAAATCCTGATTGGAAGGACCGGTGGGGGACGCCAGCGGTCCCAGGGCAGGAATCAGGTTCCGGAGGTGAGACGGGCGTAATCCTCAGGGGTGTCCACGTCCTGGACGACTCCGGCGTCCTCGACTTCGATCTCCAGGAGAGCCCTTGGGTGGCGGTCTCGGAGCTGCTTGAGGCCGATGTTTGGATCGAGGGTGCCGATCTCAGGGATCAGCCTCGGCGCGATCGCCAGGGGATGACCGCGC
>CAXTNS010000490.1:0-315 GCA_964245465.1 uncultured Thermoanaerobaculia bacterium | reverse complement strand
GGTAGGTGGGAAGGGCCAGAGGCGCTCCGGTTTCCTTCATCTTTCGGAGGAGCACGGTGACGGTTCCGGCTTGCAGATGGGGGAGATCGGCGGGGGAGACCAAGAGGATCTCGCCTGCCAGTCTCCCGGCGAGGGTGGCGAGGCCCTCTTGAATGGTGGAGAGCATGCCGCGGTCGGGATCGGGATTGAGGGCGACGGTGACGCCGTTCCGCCTCGCCCAAGTCTGGAGGGCGTCGTCTCCGGGGGCGGTGACGAGGACGATCTCTTCCACGCCTCCGCCTCGCAGGGCCTCGACGACTCCAGTCACCAGGGGGC
>CAXTNS010000489.1:0-5471 GCA_964245465.1 uncultured Thermoanaerobaculia bacterium | reverse complement strand
GCCAGGGGCCTCTGGGCCACGAGCTCCGCGTAGTAGGGATAGGGATCCGGGTGCGTGACGGCCTCAATGGGATTGGATGGGAATGGCTCTGTCATGCGTGAGAGGATAGGCATGATCGGTTTTGAGGGTCATCTAACTATGGATGCAGATGCGCAGGTCGCTCCCGTGGCGTTGCTCGTGGCCGACGCCACCCGCTCGACGATCCTCTTCTCGTTGAGCGATGGCAGGGCGTTGCCCGCGTGCGAACTGGCGTTGCGGGCCGGGGTCACGGCGGCGACTATCAGCTACCACGTGGACAAGCTCATCGACGGCGGGCTCGTCTCGGCCGAGCGGCAGGGGCGGCACCGGTACTACCGCCTCGCCAACCCGGCGGTGGTCGGGGTTCTGGAGTCCCTGGCGACGCTGGCGCCGCCGGCCCCGGCGCGCACGTACCGGGAGGGCAAGATCGCCAAGGCCCTGCGGTTCGGGCGGACCTGCTACGACCACCTCGCGGGACGGATGGGCGTAGAGATCACGGACGCCCTGGTCCGTCAGAATCTCCTCGTGGCCATGGACCGGGAGTACGAATTGACCGCGGAAGGGGAGCGGCTCCTCACAGGACTCGGGGTGGACGTGGAGGGTGCCCGCCGGGCGCGGCGGATCTTCGCCCGGGCCTGTCTGGACTGGAGCGAGCGCCGCCACCATCTGGCGGGCGCGCTGGGCTCCGCGCTCCTCGACCGCCTCTTCGAGCTGCAATGGATCGAGCGGACGGAGACGCGTGCCGTCCGCCTTTCCGATCAGGGCCGTTCGGATCTCCGGAAGCACCTGGATGTCGAAGTCTGAACAGAGGGGGGCGAAATGATCAAGGGAATCTGCCGACTTGCCGTGCTGCCCGTCTTTCTATTCCTTGGGTGCGGAACCACGTCGACGATATCGGCCAAGCCCACTTCCGAGCCGGTGAGGTTCTATAACGCTTTCCGTACCGGCTCCGAAACTCTGCCCACGGCGATCGATGGCTGCGAATCTCTCGGCAGCGTCTCGGCCTCAGCCCCCGAGATCGAGAGCAGTCTCAACGCAGGGTTCTACGATCCCAAGCCCCTGCTCGAGACTCTGGACCTGCGCGCCCGGAGAAAGGGCGCCGATACAGGAGTCGTCCTGATCGATCCGAACGTCCTTAACCGGGGGAGCCGAACCCTCCGGGCCGCCATCTTCCGCTGCGGCGGCCAGCCCGTTCCACCCCAGGTGGGAACGCCTTTGTAGTCTGCCCAGCTATTGAGAAGGGCCGGGGTAGGCCCGGCCCTCCGGAGGACGACCGCTACACGCAGTTGGGGCAGTTTGGGTCCTGGATCCAGACGCTTTGATAGGTCGTGGACGAGAGGCCGGTGCTGTCGGTCACGGTGAGCGCGATGTTGTAGGAGCCCGGGGTCGTGTAGTAGTAGCTCGAGGTCACGCCGAAGCCGTAGTTGCCGTTCCCGAAATCCCATTGGTAGCTCGAGATGTTGCCGTCCGGGTCGCTGCTGCAGGAAGCGTCGACCGAGACGTTGGCGGGACTGAAGGCCTGCGTGGGACTGGCCGAGAAGCAGGCGACCGGCGGCGACTGGTCGGGGATGTAGGTGGAGTAGAACAGGGCGTTGCTGTTGTTGCCCTCGTCCACCTCGGGGATAAAGCCGTAGGGGTCGACAATCCAGCTCAGGTAGTAGGAGCCGGGCGAGACCCACGTGGGGATGGTGACGTAGGCCCAGTAGGTACCGATCGAGCCGGAATTCATGGAGTAGGTGGCGGCGCCCAGATAGGTGTCGTAGGGGGTCACGTAACGGCTGGGGGAGAGGTAGAAGTGCACGCGCACGGAGCTCTCCTGCGTGGTCCCCCGGTTGCCGATGGTGAACTGGAAGGAGGTGGTCTGACCGCGGTAGGCGGTGCTCGGAGCGATGATCCGGTCACTGTCGATCGAGCTTGTCGACCGGTAGGTCGAGGCGTAAACGTCCCGATGGGTACAGCAGGTGCCGTAGCCGACCCGGCTGCCGAGGACATCGTCGGCATGGGGGTAGATGTCGTTATAGAGCCCCAGGGTGCCGCCGCCGGGATAGTGATCGTTCATGGTGGCGAGATATCCGCTCTGGTGGTCGAGGCCGAACGCGTGGCCGAACTCGTGGATGCCGACCAGCGTCATGTTGTAGGGCGACCAGGGCGAGGGAGGCGTCGCCGGGTGGGTGTCGAACGTCCAGGTGCCGCTGTTGGAAGGGGCGGGGTTGAAGATCACGTCTGCTTCCGTGATGTGCGAGCAACTGTTGCGCGTGAGGGTGACGGCCAGCGCGGTCCCCCAGTCGTAGCTGGACGTGTACGCGACGGAGTTCTTGCCGTCGCCGCTCGACAGAGTCGTGGCGCTGTCGTAGATGAAGCTGAACCGGAAGTTGGTGCCCGGCGCGTGGTTGTTCCAGGCGTCTAGGACGGCGTCCAGGGCGGGGCGCCCGGCTCCGGGCTGGAAGGAGATGGTGGAGGGATAGAAGGCGACCGAATTAGAGCCCCACTCCAGGCGGTCACCGAGGCAGGTCCGGTAGTCCCAGGCGTGGGTCGGCACCGCGGTGAGCGCGGCGAGCGCGGTCATGCCAAGGGCGAAGGCGACCGGGATGAGAGCGGGCAGGATGCGAGTGATACCAGCGATTTTTTTCATGTCGTCGTCTCTCTCGAATCGTTGGTCAGTTCTCGTTCGGCTGGCGCACCGGGATGGCGACGTCGCGCAGGTTCAGGCTGGCGGGTACGTCCTCGGGGCGGGCGGATTCGACCACACGTCCGGGCTTGAAGCTCTTCAGGGTGGCGCGGTTGCGCAGCAGAGACCGCAGAGATCCCAGCACCTGCTCCGCCGGGGCGGCTCGCGAGGCCCCGGCCTTGGCGAGCGGTCCTCCCGGCTCGGAAACATCCGAAAGGATGGTCACTCCCTCCTCGTCCAGTAGCTCGATGCCGGCGTTCTGGCCGGAGGGCGAGCCCGCCAGCCACTTTCCCTGCTTGAGGCCGTGGATGGGGACGCCGCGGTAGTCGACCAGGATCTTCCGCCCGGAGCGGGACTCGCGAGCGAAGCGCAACTGGCCCTCGCCCCAGCCGACGACTGGCGAGGCCGCCCGCGAATCTCCGGTGACGAAGAGCAGGTAGCGCTCGCCCACCTTGAACCGGGGCATTCCTTCCGCCACCACCTGCTCGCGGCCCGTCGATCCGCCCAGGAAGCGCAACGTCAGGTCGCCTCCCGTGCTCCCCTTGAGGGCCTCATCCACCGAGAAGGTCACGTAGGTGAAGGGGAAGGTACCGTCCTTGGACAGTACGACTTCCGAGCGCACGGCGGTCCCCGTGAAGATCAGGTCCGCTTGGTCGGCCAGGGCTTCGGCGGTCATAGGGAGAAGTGTGGTGGCCTCGGCGCCTGGGGCGGCCGGACCGATGAGCGAAACGAGGAGAGCGGAGAGAGGGAGGAACAGGCGCTTGCGCATGCGGACTCCTTTCCCAAAGCTCTGGACGGGATGCCTCAGAGCTTCTGGGTATTCGCATTCGCAAATACCCAAATAGGAGGGTGTCTGAGAGGAGGTTGTGCGCGCCTCCCCGGCTTGCGGGTTCAAGGCGGGAATCCAGGCATGGCCTCGATCCGAAAGGACGGAAAGAAAAAGGGCAGCCCGGATCTCTCCGGACTGCCATGAAAGGGGAGCTTCCGCACGCCGCTCGTTAAGCGGCTTGCACCTTGGCGCCGGGCTGCTGGTGCATGAACCGGGCCATGGCGTCCGCCAGGGTCATGAAGCGCGCGCCCTTGAGCTCGTGGGCGTATGCGCCGCAGATTTGGTCGGCCGCTCTCATGTCAGTCATCCAGCCCAACGATTCCTTGATGTCGTTGAACATGTTGGCGAACGTGTGGGCGACGCCCGGGGACTGGGACGCCCCCTGGAGCACCTTCCACAGGGGCTCGGTCATGGAGCCGGTCATTAGGCGGGTGAAGTCCATGGTGTACCGGCCGCGCTCGTGGTAGTAGCCGTCGAAGGTCTCCCGCATCCAATCCGCGGTGAACGGGCGGTCGCCGTGGGCCAGCACGGCTTGGATCATCCGGTCCGCTTGGCGAACGGCGTCGTTGGCACCGGTGCCGCTGATCGGGTCGTTGAGGATGGCCGCGTCACCCATTGCCATCACGACACCGCCGTTGCGCAGCCGAGCGACGGGCTTGCGCACGACCGGCGTGAGAGCGCCCTTGAGCCAGCCGAGCTCGTCGACGAGCTCGGCGTTCTGGTAGTTCGGCCAGTCCTGGGGCGAGTACTCGCGCAGGAGGCTCAGGGCCGTAGCCAGCGCCTCGTCGGCGTTGTCGACCTCCCCCCACACGTCCATAGGGCTACCAGGCGGAGCCTCGAAGACCACGGCGCGGCAGGGGCCTGTGTGGGAATAGAAGGGAATAGCGAAGAACTCCCCGATCTGTATGAAGTACTGGAACTTCAGGGCGGTGTAGGGGATCTCTTCCCACTCGCGGACATTCTTGAGGATCACCGAGGCCAGCCGGCGGGGAGGCGAATCGAAGTGCGAGCGCTCCGAGTCCCGCTCGAAGATCTGGCCGATCTCTCCCTTGCCGGAGGAGACGACTACGAGGTCGAACGCCTCCGTTATTCCCTCCAGGAGAGGGAGTCCCACGGTGGCGTGCACGACCTTGCCGCCATCGGCCTGAAGCTTACGCAGCCAAGCCGCGGTCTTGAGGCGGCCGTCCACCCCCTGGCAAGTCTCGTCGAGGCCACCTTGCATCTGGAGGATGATCTCTCCGTTGGGCAGGCGCAGCGTTGAGTGCATACCGTTACAGACCGGGGCCTTCCCCTCCCACAGGTGGAGCCCCAGCCTGCGCTCTACGTTGAGCTGGCGGTCGAAGACCATGGCGGTGGAGAAGATCGGGCCCCTCTCGATCTCGTCCGCCGGCCTCCCCTCGAAGACCGTCACCTCGTACCCCTCTTTGAGCAGTCCAAACGCGAGAACCATTCCTGCTTGCCCAGCACCGACGATTGCGATCTTCCTCATGATGTCCTTTCTCCTTTGTGGAGATCGAGCTGCGTCCGGTACCCTCCCAACGAGCGCATCGACGCATAGAGTCTTAAGGAGTATTATTTTTAAATAGTATATATGCAAATGTCGAGGCAAAGAGAGCCGGGGGAGAACGGGAGTCGCGAGGAGATCTTGAGGCGGGAGAAAGAAGGGCGGCCACGTGGGGCCTGCCCCTACAAATTATTTCTGCCGCGAGGGTGGCGGCAGACGCGATAGACTCCCCGTCGATGAAGACACGATCCATTTGCCTGATTTCCACAGCCCTCCTTTCCTCTCTGTTCTGGCTCTCTCCGGTGACTGCTGCTCCCCAGGGGCCTCCTCAGGGGGAATCCGCAAAGCCCGCCGCTCCGTCTGGTCCCCTGCCCACCGTGGCCAAGGCGACCTCAGGCCTCGACCGGAAAAAGGGGCTCCTCAACTTCTATGTCGACCGCCAGAAGGGGAAG
>CAXTNS010000488.1:0-5505 GCA_964245465.1 uncultured Thermoanaerobaculia bacterium | reverse complement strand
ATAGCCCATACCGGGCATTTTACCTCAGAATCTA
Source organism: uncultured Thermoanaerobaculia bacterium (assembly GCA_964245465.1). Classification (GTDB taxonomy): domain Bacteria; phylum Acidobacteriota; class Thermoanaerobaculia; order Multivoradales; family UBA5704; genus DATARR01. Next base: position 5,471 of record CAXTNS010000488.1, on the reverse strand, counting down.
GGAACTTTCGAGACACCCTCTTAAGCCCGATTTGGCGAATGATTGTCAGACAGTACCCCGCGGGGCCAATCGTCCGCCCCCAGATCTGCGTTATCGGGGCCTTGGGGAAATTGAGCGGTCCCAACGTCTGAGTCATTTTCCCACGGGGCCAGCTTCTGAGAACGGCAGACCAGCCGTCCGCCCCCGCTCCTCCGTTACCGGTCCCCTCGGGCGGATCAACGAGAACTGAGGGCCGATCGTCCGTCCCTCGGGGAAAACGACGGAGGAACAGGGGCGGATGATCCAGAAACGGTCAGTGCTTCTGCTCCAGCCGGGCGTCCTTCCCCAGAGCCGCCGCGTAACCGCCGCGCATCAGCCAGTCCTTGGCTCTGGCGTCTCCCTTGAGATAGGCGTCCCAGAAGGCCACGCTTCCCTCCAGGATCAGCTCCTGGAAGAGCGCGTCCTTGGGGTGGGCTCGCTACGGGCACGGCCGGAGAAGATCATGTGGTCTCCACCCTCGAAAGTGACGAGGTACTGATCCACCCCGCGGATGTGGTCGAAGGGGATGCGCCTCTCCTCCGCCGTGGTATCGCCGATGGGGCTGTTATCCAGGGTACCCGTCATGTGGAGGAGGGGGATCTTGATTCCGCCGTAGGCCCGGTCCAGGTCCTGCCCGTTCTTGGGAACCGGCGGGCTCATGTCGATCCCGGCCTTGACACAGGGATCGGCGAGAGACAGGTCACGCACTCGCCAGACCGCGTCGTCGCTCCCCAGGTGCTGGACGTGGACGGAGACGTAGCCGTGGCTCGCCCAGTGGCGGCCGATGTACTCGTAGCTCTCCCGCGAGCCGCCCAGGCCGTGAGAGAAGACGATCACGGGAAAGGGTCCCTTGCCGGTCTTCGGGTAATAGATTTTGACTGGCACCGGCCGGTTCCGGGACGAGTCCTTCCAGTCGTAGAGGACGGTGGCGACGGCGAACGGGCCGGAATTCTCGTAGGCCCGCGCCTCAACAGCAGGCGCGGGAGCTTGCGCAGGGGCGGGAGAAGCGCCAAGAGCGAGCAGGAGAGAGGCGATCAGAACGTTCATGGTCCTGGAGCCAACCCGGGCCGGATTTCCTGCGCCGCCCGGGCCAGCGCGGCCTTGAGCTTGTCCACGTCCACCGGCTTGACCAGGTGCTCCAGGAACCCTGATTCCTTGCTGCGCCGCAGGTCCTCTTCCATGCCGAAGCCGCTGACGGCGATGCCCTTGAGGCCGTAGCGGTCCCGCAACTCGCTCATGAGGTCGAAGCCGGTGCCGTCCGGCAGGCCCAGATCGCTCACCACGAGGTCGAACTCGTGGCTCTCGGCGAGCCCGCGAGCGGTGCGCACGTCGGGCGCGGGCTTGACGTCGTGGCCGGCGATCTCCAGGAGCGTGGTCATCACCTCCAGCGTGGGCTCGTTGTCTTCCACCAGGAGCAGCCGCAGGGACAAGGGGAGAGCCTCGGCGGGTCCGGACGCGGTTGCGGCTGGCGCGGACGCCTGGGGCGGCGCCACCGTGGCGAGCGTCACCGTGAAGGTGGCACCCTTGCCGCGGCCGGCGCTCAGGCCCGTGAGGCCGCCGCCGTGCTGGTCGACCAGGGCTTTGCAGATGGCGAGGCCCAGCCCGAGCCCGCCGAAGGTGCGGGGGACCGTGGAGCTGCCCTGCTCGAAGGCGTTGAACAGGCGGGGCAGGTCGGCGGCCTCGATGCCGATACCCGGATCGATCACCGAGACTTCAATTTTGCCCGGCTCGGGATTGCGGGTGCGGACCGTGATCCGCCCGCCCTCGGGGGTGAACTTGACGGCGTTCTTGACCAGGTTCCAGTACACCTGCTGGAGCCGCGCCGAGTCCGCCCAGACGTGGTGATCGGAAGCGCCGGGCTCGAGATCGATCCGAAGACTCCGGCTCTCGACGCCCTCGGAGCAGATGGCCACCACGTGCTCGAGCAGGGAATGCACGTCCGTGACCTCGAAATGGAGGATGAGCTTGCCCCGGGAGACCCGGGTCAGGTCGAGCAGGTCGTCGATCAGCTTCGCTTCCAGCTCGACGTTTCTCTGGATCATCCGCAGGTCGGCGCGGATGGAATCGGGAAGGCTGGGAGACTGGGCGAGCGCCGCCACTTTCAGCAGCACGGGGGTGAGCGGCGTGCGCAGCTCGTGGCTCAGGGCGGCGAGGAAGTGGTCCTTGGCCTTGCTCGCCGCCTCGGCCCGGCCATAGAGGCGGGCGTTGTCGATGGCGAGCGAGGCCCGCGAGGCCAGCCCTTCGGCCAGTTCCAGGTCCTCCGGCCCGAAAACCCTGCCGGAATCGGAGGTGGAAAGCTGCATGACGCCCAGGATCTCGCCCCGTACGGCCAAGGGGACGAAGAGGAACGAGCGGGCCTTGAGGCGCAGGAAACCCTCCAGGAGCTCGGAGTCCCGCGTGACCCGCTGAGCCAGCTCATAGTCCACCTCACGCACGAGCTCGCTCTCGCCCTTCTGCACGACCTTCCAGAGGAAGCTCGACGGGTTTATGGGAGAGTCCTGAAAGACCTGGCCCAGCCGCCGCAAGATGTCCTCCCTGGTGGGATCCACATGGCGCGAAGCCACCAGCCGGAGCCGCGGCCCCTCTTGCAGCTCGAAGATCAGCCCATAGTCCGCGAGGCGCGGCACGGTCAGGTGCACGAGGCTCTGGAGGGTCTCTTCATGATCGAGGGACTCCGAGAGGACGCTCCCCGCTTCGGCGAGCAGCGCCGCCCGGATCTCCGCCCGTTTGCGCTCCGAGAGGTCCAGCACGAAGCCGACCGCCTCCTGGCTCTCGGGCTGGAGGGCCGCGCCGGTCAGGATCGGCACCCGGCTGCCATCGCCGCGCCGGTATTCCTTCTCATAGGGAGCGCAGGTGCCGGAGGTCATCAGCTCGACCATGGCCCGCGCGTCCACCTCCTCCCAGCCGGGCGCCGACAGGTCGATCCAGCTCAGCTCCCCGCGCTCCAGCTCCTCACGGCTGCGGCCGACCGTGGCCAGGAAGGCATCGTTGGCCGCGATGATCCGGGCCTTGGAATCGGCGTGGAAGATGCCCAGGACGTTGGACTCGAACAGGCGCTGTGCCTGCGGGGGCGCGGGCGCCCCCTCGGCATCGAGCCGGCAGGACGGGTCGTCCTCCTCCCTCCGGAGGAGCCGATGTTGACGCAGAAACGATAACAACGGAGCAGTCTTTTCCAAATAAGGGGATTCCTGAATCCCAATATAGCAGACACTAAGGAAATCGGCCATTCTGCAATCCCGCTACGGCGTGGGCTCCGGCGAGTTCTACTTGCCCGCTTCCGGCACGTCGTAGGTGTCGATCTTCTTGCCCTGAAGATATTTGTCGAACCATGCCGTGATGTGGCGCAGCCGCTCGATACGGTGCCAGGGCTGGCCCGAGCGCGAGAGGTCGTGGCTCTCGCCCGGGAAGCGCACCATCACGACCGGCTTCTTCAGGTACTTCAAGGCGCGGAACATCTGCTCGCCGCCGGCCGAGGGCGGGGTGCGGTAGTCCTCTTCGCCTTCGATCAGCATGAGCGGCGTCGTGATCCTGTTGGCGTAGGTGATCGGCGAGCGCCGCGCGTAGTCCTGGGAGTCTTCCCAAGGGGCTCCCTTGAACCAGTTCGGCTGAAACAGGGTGAAGTCCGCCGTGTACCAGAAGCTCGACCAGTCGGCGATCGAGCGCTGGGCGGCGGCCGCTTTGAAACGGCCGGTCTGGGTGATGATCCAGTTGGTGAGGATGCCGCCGCCGCTGCCGCCGGTCACGCCCAAGCGCTCGGCATCGATCGAGCCGCGCTTCACCATCTCGTCCACCCCGGCCAGCAGGTCCTTGGCGTCGTCGCCCGGGAACTCGTACTGGATCACGTTGCCGAAATCCTGCCCGTAGGTCGAGCTGCCCCGCGGGTTGGGATAGAGCACCACGTAGCCCTTGGCCGCCATCCACTGCATCTCGTGGAAGAAGGCATAGCCGTAGGCCGCATGGGGGCCGCCGTGGATGTTCAGGATGAGCGGGTACTTCTTCTTCGGATTGAAGTCCGTGGGACGCTGGACGAAGGCGTGGATTTCCTTGCTGTCGAAGCTCTTGTAGGTGATCTCCTCGGGCGCCGTCAGGTTGAGCTCGGAGAAGAGCTCCTGGTTGGGCTGGGCGATGGCCGCCATCTTGCCCGTCGCGCTGTCCAGGGCGAAGAGGTCGCTGATCACCAGCGGGGTGGAGACCACCACGGCCATGCGCGCGCCGTCAGGCGTGGCCGAGTAGGAGACGACCTCCTGGTCACCTTGGGTGACGGGGGCCGCGGCCCCGGTCTCCGCGTCGAAGCGCTGGAGGTTGACCCGCCCGCGCTCGCCGACAGCGGCATAGATGGAGCGGCCGTCCCGGCCCCAGACCAGGGGCTGCGGATTCCCGCCCCGGGGCGCGTGCTGGTCGGCCGCCAGTCCCTCGATGACGTCCCAGTCATAGGCCTGCGTGAGGTTGCGCGCCTGCGAGTTTGGTGCGGCGTCCGCCACGAACAGGTCGGGCTGGTTGTGGGAACGCGCGGGCTTGGGGTTCAAGAAGCCCACGAAGGCCACGCGCCGGCCGTCCGGAGAGAGGGCGAAGTCCTGGATCGGGCCGTCGATGCTGACGATCCGCCGGATCTCGCCGCCCTTGGCGGGCACGGCGTAGACGTCGCCGTCCGGATTCTCGTAGTAGGGCTCCTTGACGCGGTCGGCGGCGAAGTAGATCTGCGTGCCGTCCGGCGACCAGACGGGGTCGCCGGCGCCGAGCTCGCCCGAGGTGAGGCGCTTCGGCTCCGCGGCCTTGGCGCCGGCCGCCGGGACCTGGACCGTCCAGAGCTGGCCGGGATGGGTGAAGTCAAGATAGCCGGCGCCGTTGAAACGGTAGATCGCCCGGGTGATGACGCGGACGTCGCTCTTGCGGTCCTCCTCTTCCTGCGTCTTCTTCGACTTGTCGGCGGACTTCGCGGGCTCGTCCTTCCCTTCCGAAGCTTTCTTCAGGTCCTCGTCGAGAGTCCCGCTCGCGAAAGCGATCGTCTTGCCGTCCGGAGACCAGGCGGGAGCGCCCGCTCCGCCCGGCAGGTCCGTCAGGGCCACGGCCTCGCCGCCCTGGGTCGAGATGAGATGGAGCTGAGGCGGCGACGGCTTCCCCTCTCCCGGTTTTCCTCCTCCTTTTTGGGCAACCCGGACGAAGACGACCCGCGTGCTGTCCGGCGACCAGCGCGGCGAGTTGTCCCCCGGGCCGCTGGTGAACGGGCGCGGCGGCTCGCTGCCGTCCGTGGGCACGATCCAGAGGGCGGTCTCGTAGCCATCCCTCTTCTCGTTGACGTTCACGCGGACGAAGACGGCCTGCCTGCCGTCCGGCGAGATCTGCGGGTCCGCGATCCAGACGAACTTGAAGAGGTCCGTCTCGGTGATGGGCCGCTTCGCGGCGGTGGAGACTCCGGGCAGACCCAGGAGGGCGAGGAGGAAGAGAGTTACGAG
>CAXTNS010000487.1:2457-5514 GCA_964245465.1 uncultured Thermoanaerobaculia bacterium | reverse complement strand
AGGCGGCGGCGTCGGCCGGCTGCACCGCCGGCGCGGGAAGGGGCGAGGGCTGCCCGTGGAGGAAGGCGCCGTAGAGCGCCGCCAGCTCGCTCTCGAAGACCTGCACCGACTCGCCGTCGGCGATGACGTGGTGGAAGTTGACGAGCAGGTCGTGCTCCCGCTCCCCCGCGCGGAGGAGCAGGCGGCGCCAGAGCGTGCCCTTGAGGTCGAAGGGGCGGCGGGCCTCCTCCCGTGCCAGCCGCTCGCGCTCCCCGGACCGCCGGTGGAGCGGCAGTCCGGAGAGGTCGGCGAGCGGCAGCGCCAAAGACGAAGCCAACGGTGAGGGAGGGGCGACGATCTGACGCGGCTCGCCGTCCCGCCCGATCCCGATGCGAGTGCACAGGGCCTCGTGGCGCGCGGTGATCTCCAACAGGCTGCGCTCCAGGACGGCGGGCGCCAACGGTCCGTCGAGCCGCATCACCAGTGGGATGTTGTTCGCCGCCGTCCCGGGGCCGAGCTGCTCAAGGAACCAGAGCCGGCGCTGGGCGGAAGAGAGCGGCTCGCCCCGGCCGTCCCGCGGCCGCGGCGCCACGGGTGGAAGGGCCGATGCCGGCCGTCCCAGGGCGAGGGCCTGCTCCACCTGATCCGCCAGAGCGGCCACGGTGAACGCCTCGAGGACCGAGGAGACCGGCAGGTCGAGCCCGAGCGCCCCGCGTACCCGCGTCAGCATCCGGATGGCGAGCAGCGAGTCGCCGCCGAGCTCGAAGAAGCTCTCGTCGATCCCCACCGGGCCGCGCCCCAGCACCTCTTCCCAGATCCCGACCAGCAGCTCCTCGGCCGGGTTGCGAGGCCCCGTCCGTTCCCTGCCGGCGCCGTCCCGCGGCAGCTCGAGCCGGGGCAGAGCCCGGCGGTCCACCTTGCCGTTGGGTGTCAGGGGCAGAGCTTCCAGGAAGACGAACGCCGTGGGCACCATGTAGTCCGGCAAACGCTCGCGCAGGCCCTCCCGCAGCGCTCCCGCGTCGAGGCGAGGCACCACGTAAGCGGTCAGGGAATTGTCCAAAGGGTTGGCGCGGGCCAGAACGGTGGCCGACTCCACGCCCGGCATCCTGTTCAGGGCCTCCTCCACCTCACCCAACTCCACACGGAAGCCGCGAATCTTCACCTGGTGATCGATCCGGCCCAGGTACTCGAGCTCTCCGCCCGGCCGGTAGCGCACCAGGTCGCCCGTACGGTAGAGACGCCCGCCCGGCTCGTCCGTGAAAGGGTCGGGCAGGAAGCGCGCCGCGGTCTCCTCCGGCCGGCCGTGGTAGCCGCGGGCCACCGGCGTCCCCCCCACGTACAACTCCCCCGGTACGCCGACTGGACACGTCTCCAGGCGGGGGCCGCACACGTGGAGCGACGCGTTGGTGATGGGCCGGCCGAGCAGCGCGGGCCGGCCGGCACGCTCCGGCACGCAACGCCAGGAGGTGACCTCCACCGTTGTCTCGGTCGGACCGTAGAGGTTGACCAGCTCCGCTGCCATCGTCCGGAAAAAGGCCGTCTGCACGTCGGCGGTGAGCGCCTCGCCGCCACAGAAGACCCGCCGCAGCGTCCGGCACTCCCTGAACCGCCCGTCCTCCAGCAGCGCCCTGAGCAGCGACGGGACCGCCTGGAGCACGGTCACGCTCCGCTCCTGAAGGGTCCGGATCAGGGAACCCGGATCGCGCTGCTCGCCCGGACGGGCCATCACCAGCGTGGCCCCGGCCAGCAGGGGCGCCCAGAGCTCCCACACCGACGCGTCGAAGCTGAACGACGTCTTCTGGAGCACCCGGTCCTCCGGCCCCAGGGGGAATTCGGCCTGCATCCAGAGCATGTGGTTGACGATGGCCCGGTGGGGCACCATCGTCCCCTTCGGCCGTCCCGTCGAGCCGGAGGTGAAGATCAGGTAGGCCCCCGCCAGATCCGGGATTTCGGCGGGCAGGGGGCCGGATGGCCTCAGGGTGGCCAGGGTGTCTTCGCGGTTGATGCAAACCCCCCGCGTCCCCTGCGCATTGGCCGGCAGGAGACCGGCCAGCTCTTCCTGGTACAGCACCGCCGCGGGCCCCGCGTCCTCCAGCATGGTGGCCACGCGTTCGGCCGGGTACTCCGGGTCGATCGGCACGTAGGCTCCTCCGGCCTTCAGCACGCCGAGTAGCGCGACCACCATTTCCAGCGAGCGCTCCAGCAGGAGGCCCACTCGAGACTCCAGGCCGGCGCCCAGCCCCAGGAGTTGGCCCTCCAGACGGTCGGACCTCTCGTCCAGCTCGCGATAGGTCAGCGCGCCCCCGGCGGCGAGGACCGCCAGGGCCTCCGGCGTGCGCGCCGCCTGAGCCCTGAAAAGGCCGTGCAGGGTTGCACCCTCGGGCCGGGGCTCCCGGGTCGCGTTCCAATCCGCGAGCTGTGCCCGCTCCGCCTCGGTCAGCAGCGGCAGGTCCCGCCAGCCGCCCTCGGGATCCCGGACGGCCTCCTCCAGCAGCCGCCCGAGATGCCCTGCGAGGCGGTGCACCGTCGCCGCCGCGAACAGGTCGGCGTTGTACTCCACGCCGATCCGCAGAGCCGCGTCCGAATCGATCACGGCCAGAGACAGGTCGAATCCCGCGCTCTCGCCCCCTCTCTCCTCGGCGAGCAGAACCTGGAAGAGCGGAGAGTCGCGTTCCGGCGCCAGTTCCTCGACCAGGCGTTCGAACGGCAGGTCCTGGTGCTCGCGAGCCTCCAGGACGGTCGTGCGCACCTGGCCCAGCAGCTCGCGGAAGGATGAAACGGCTCCGAGGTCCGTGCGCAGCACCAGGAGATTGACGAAGAAACCGGCGGCGACGGGCGAGCCGACCAGCACGTCCTCCTGTCCCGAGTAGCGTGCGAGCAGGACGTCCAGGCCCGCGAGCAGGAGCATGAACAGTGTCACCCTCTCACGCTGGCAGAGCGCCCGGAGACCGGCGGTCAGCGCCGCCGGCAGGCTGGCCATATGGCTGGCGCCCCTGTACGTCCGGACCGCCGGCCGCGGGAAGTCGGTGGGCAGGTCGAGACCCGCCGGTGCTCCCGCGAGCCGGCGGTGCCAGTAGT
>CAXTNS010000487.1:1964-2447 GCA_964245465.1 uncultured Thermoanaerobaculia bacterium | reverse complement strand
CCCGGTTCGGCCGGGCCGGCGGGCCGGGGTTTGTGGGGGGCCTGGGCTGGCCCGGCGGGGCCGCCCGCTCGCGGCCGGTGCCAGTAGTCGAGCTGGCGAGAGAGCGCCTCGCTGGGGGCCGGGCAGGTTTCAGGCCAGCTCTGCAACGCTCTCCTCCCGCTCGATCTGTTCGAGCAGCAGCTCCTCGACGGTCAGGGCGAGGCCGGCGACCGTGCTCTCCTCCACCAGGCTGCGCAGAGGGACCTCGATCTGGAAATCGCGCTGCAGCCGGTGCATGACCTGGGGCAGGAGCAGGGAGTGCCCCCCCAACTCGTAGAAGTCGTCATGGATCCCCACCCGCTCGAGCCCGAGGACCTCGCACCAGATCGCCGCCACCGCCTCCTCGGCCGGCGTGCCGGGAGCGACGTAGGGGGCGGCGAGATCCGGACGGGAGATGTCCGGGGCGGGGAGAGCCCGGCGGTCGACCTTGCCGCTGGAGTTGAG
>CAXTNS010000487.1:242-1954 GCA_964245465.1 uncultured Thermoanaerobaculia bacterium | reverse complement strand
GGGTCACGAAGGCCGTGGGCACCATGTGCTCGGGGAGGCGTTCCTTGAGGAAGTCACGCAACTCGCCGGCCGCCGGCTCCCGCTCGGGGTAGGGCGCCACGTAGGCGACCAGCCGGCGGTCGCCCGGCTGGTCCTCCCGCGCCAGCACCGCCACCTCGCGCAGGGCCGGGTGCTCGGCCAGGATCGTCTCGATCTCTCCCAGCTCCAGCCGGAAGCCGCGGACCTTGACCTGCCGGTCTGTGCGGCCCAGGAACTCCAGGTGGCCGGAGGGGAGCCAGCGCACCAGGTCCCCCGTGCGGTAGAGCCGGGCGCCCGCCGTTTCCGTAAAACGATCCGGGAGGAAGCGCTCGGCGGTGAGGTCGGGCCGGCCCAGGTAGCCGCGCGCCACCCCGGCGCCGCCCAGGCAGAGCTCGCCGGGCACGCCCACCGGCACCGGCTCCTGGCGAGCGTCGAGTACGTAGGCGCGGGTGCCGTGGATCGGCCGCCCAATGGGGATCTCGCGCAGACCGTCCAGGGTGCCGGTGAAGGTGTCGAGGTCGCAGACGGTCGAGCAGACGGTGGTCTCGGTCGTGCCGTAGGTGGCCCACATCTTCACCTCGGCGCTGTGCTGCCGCCTCCAGGCCGCCACCTTTTCCGGGAAGGCCCGCTCTCCGCCGATGATCACCCGCTTCATGGTGGGCGGCCAGCTCTCTCCCTCAGTTCCCTCAGATAGATCGGCCGCCAGCCCGTGCCAGAAGGCGGTGGGCAGGTCGAGCAGGGTGATCCCCCGCGCCCGGCAGGCGGCGAGGAAGTCGGCGCCCGAGCGCATCATCCCGTCGCTTCGCAGCACCAGGGTGCCGCCCGTGGTGAGACAGGGGTAGATCTCCTCGGCGCTGGTGTCGAAGCTGATCGAGGCGAACTGAAGGACGCGGTCGGCGGGACCGATCGAATACTCCTCCCGTAGCGCCGCGGTGACGCTCGCCAGCTCCCGGTGCTGGACCATGACCCCCTTGGGCTTACCCGTAGAGCCCGAGGTGTAGATGACGTAGGCGAGCCCCTCCATCACGGTCCGGTCCTCCGGCAGACTGGCCGGGCAGGCCTCAATCCGGTGACGATCGGCGTCGAGGCAGACGGTGCGCACGCCAGCCAGAGCCGTCTCGCCGAAGTTGGCGAGCAGTCGCTCCTCGGTGACCAGGACCGTGGCGCCGGCGTCGGTCAGCAGGTAGTCGAGGCGCTCGCGGGGGAGGATCGGATCCAGGGGCACGTAGGCGCCCCCCGCCTTGAGGATCGCGAGGAGGACCACGAACATCCCGGGCGAGCGGTCGAGGCAGAGCGCCACGGGCATCTCCGGCCCCACCCCCAGCCCGCGCAGACCCCGCAGATAGTGGGCCAGGCGGTTGGCCTCGCCTTCCAGCTCGGCGTAGGTCATCCGTACCTCCCCGTCCTCCCCTGAAATCAGGGCGATGGCGTCAGGAGTGGCCTGGGCCTGCCGCGCGAAGGCGATGTGCACCGGCGGATCGAGCGGCACGGGGGGTACGGGCTCCGCCCAGGCACGGATCTCCGCGGCCTCCTGCGGGGAGATGAGGGGCAGCTCGTCCAGGCTCCGCTCCGGCGTGGCGGCCGCCCCGGCGAGCAGGATCTCGAACTGGTCGAGCAGGCGCTCGATGGTGGCATCCTCGAAGAGCCGGGCGTTGTAGATCACCCAGGTCGCCATAACCTAAAAAAACAACTCC
>CAXTNS010000487.1:0-232 GCA_964245465.1 uncultured Thermoanaerobaculia bacterium | reverse complement strand
GTATGGTCGAATACCTCCGAACACACGCACCCGCCCCGGCTCCAGGGCGAGGCAGAGGTCGAAGATCTCCGTCGCCAACTGGCTGTTCAGGCCGGCACGCGAGGCCTTCAAGGTGAGACCGGCGAACTCCAGTTGCGGCTCCGGCAGGTTCTGGACCTGGAACATCACCGAGAAGGGCGGCGCGTGGCCGAGGCCGCGGTCCGGGTTGACCGCCTGCAGCAGGGTCTCGAGT
>CAXTNS010000486.1:3489-5517 GCA_964245465.1 uncultured Thermoanaerobaculia bacterium | reverse complement strand
AACGAGAAGAAGATCAGCTCCATGAAGGACCTCCTCCCGGTCCTCGAGCAGGTCGCCAAGCAGGGCCGGCCCCTGCTCATCATCGCCGAGGACGTCGAGGGCGAGGCGCTGGCCACCCTGGTGGTCAACAAGCTGCGCGGCACGCTCCACGTGGCCGCGGTCAAGGCGCCGGGCTTCGGCGACCGCCGCAAGGCCATGCTGGAGGACATCGCCCTCCTGACCGGCGGCCGGGTCATCACCGAGGACCTCGGCATCAAGCTCGAGAACGTCCGTTGGCAAGACCTAGGCGACGCCAAGAAGGTCGTCCTCACCAAGGACGAGACCACCATCGTCACCGACTCCGACGATCCCAAGCGCCAGGAGACGATCGCTGGCCGCGTCAAGCAGATCCGTAATCAGATCGAGGAGACAACCTCCGACTATGACCGCGAGAAGCTCCAGGAGCGCCTCGCCAAGCTCGTCGGCGGTGTCGCCGTGATCAAGGTCGGCGCGGCCACCGAGACCGAGATGAAGGAGAAGAAGGCCCGTTTTGAGGATGCCATGTACGCCACCAGGGCGGCCGTCGAAGAGGGCTTCGTCCCTGGCGGCGGCGTGGCCCTGCTGCGTGCCATCAAGGCGGTCGAGGCTGTCCAGGCCGAGGGCGATGTCCGGGTGGGCGTCAATATCGTCCGCCGCGCTCTCGAGGAGCCGGCCCGCCAGATCGCCATCAACGCCGGGCAGGAGGGCTCCGTCATCGTCAAGCAGCTCCTCACCACCAGCGGTAGCAGCGGCTACAACGCGGCCACAGGCAAGTTCGAGGACCTGGTCTCCGCCGGCGTCATCGACCCTGCAAAGGTCACCAAGACCGCTCTGCTCAACGCCGCCTCCATCGCTGGCCTGATGCTCACCACCGAGGCTATGATCGCCGAATTAAAAGAAAGTGAGGCCATTCCCGTCCTTGCCGAAGCAATGAGCGGTAATAGCTACTGACCTAATTCGTTTCGCTCCTTGTGACCGTCTCGAAGTAGTCATTCCGAGGCGAAAGCGTTGAGCGGATGACGCGATCCCGCCGTTACGGCTGACAGAGCCACGAGGATTTGGAGGGAGAGGGCCTTGCCGTCAAACTCGCAACGGGACAATCAGTTGCCCGCGCCCATACCTTGGCCTCTCTCAGCACGGGCAGGGCGCAGCTCCTCCCCCAAGTAAGCGGGTATTAGCCCAGACCTCCGTCAATGAAATAGGTCAATTTTCTAGTATGCCTATAACCGAGTTGCGTCGCGATACTGGAGAGTGATAATATAAAGTGGACTGTCTCTTCTGAACGGTTTGAAGGCGAAAGTAATCAGGAGGCATTATAGTATGGCTGATCTCTACTTTCACCCAGACGAAGAGGGTGAATCGCTCGCACGCGAACCTGCTTCTAGGGCTGTCGCTGAGATTAGATGGGCATCAGAGTCATCAGACGAGCGCATTCGTAAGGCACACAAGAGACAGACATTTGCGAGATATCGCTTCAGTCATGAAATTCACGAAGAGATCAGGCTCCTGAATCGCAGCGACAACTGGCACTCGCTGCTCTTCTTATCCTTCGACGTGTTCTGGATTGCCGTCGCGGTCGCGGTCTGTCTCTTTGTCAGTTGGTGGCTTTACCCGTTGGCAGCCCTGATCATCGGGGCTCGACAGCGCGCCCTTGGAACGATCTTCCACGACTGTGTTCATGGAACCGCCACCGCTAGCAAGAGGCTTGAGATCGTCCTCGGAACGGTGCTGACCGCATATCCGATCTTCCAGTTATATTCCGCCTACAAGGGCTCTCACGTGTTGAGTCACCATCCCGGATTGGGCGATCCCAATCGTGACCCCGACCTGCAATACTTCCTCCGGCAGAACATTTATCAGCGGATGCCGCGTCGGCAATGTTTCGTCCAGATCGTCATTCTCCCACTACTCGGAGCGCGGACCATCTCGTTTCACCTCCAGTTGCAGGGAGTCGGGCCCGAGGCGCTGGTGGGGCTCGCGTTCGAGCGCTCAGGTCGGTTCAAGTAGCCC
>CAXTNS010000486.1:0-3479 GCA_964245465.1 uncultured Thermoanaerobaculia bacterium | reverse complement strand
CGCCGCCGACGTGGAGCTCTCCGGGCACGCCCACCGGTGCCGGACGGCGTACTGACAAGGCAGCGACGCAAGCGGGTTGGGGCGACACTCGACGTTCGCCGAGTAGAGGGCACCAAGCTCCCCCCCGCCTCAAGTTGGCCCAGCATCTACACCTCCGGCTCCACCGGCCTGCCGAAGGGCGCGATGATCGAGTACGCGCCATTGAGCAGCTACATGGCGGCGGTACGCTCGCGCTATCGTCTCGAAGCCGCCGCTGGCTCCACGGTCGACTTGTCGAGGGAATCGACGTGCGCAGCCAGCTCGCGAGGCGCTGGTCTCCGGGGCGGCTCACCTGGACAACGTCGTACCTTCTCTGGAGGGCGTCTGCGGCTCCTGGTGCCCGGCCGCGAGGATACCCTCGAATCGCGGCGGCTTCCCTAGTTCGACGAGTTGGTGGCGGTCGTGGTCTCGCCGGAACTCGAGCTGGCCACCGCGCTCAGCCGGAAGCCCTCCCCCTCGACGGTTCCCTTGGCCGAGGCCATCGCCTTTGCCCACAATCTCGCGGCCTTCGTGCACGCCCTCGAAACCGGAGATCGCGAGATCTTCCGCCGCTGCCTGCGCGATCCTCTGGCCGAGCCCCACCGGGCCCGCTGGTGCCCGGCTTCCGTGCGGCCCAGGCCGCGGCGCTCGCCGCAGGCGCTTTCGGCTCCACGCTTTCCGGCTCCAAGCTAGCCTTGTAGGCGGTGGCCGGAGCTCCCGAGAATGGGCAGGCGGTGGCCAGCGCCATCCAAGAGGCCCTGGAGAAGGCCGGCGTCGCCTCCAGCTTCAGGCTTTGCGGGGTCGACCCGCTGGGCGCCAGGGTGCTGCCATGAGGCTGGTCGACACACGCTATTCGCCCGCTAGAACAAGCCCTCGACGCTTCAGAAGGGACCGCCGCTTTTAGGGCGAGCCGAAGAGCTCGAATACATCGAGAGCTCCGACATCGCCGGCCTGACACTCTAGCATATCTTTACTTGATTTACAAAATTAAATTTTTATTATACGATGCTCGTGCACCTAGCGTTGGTGCGTTGACCTTAAGAACTATCCGATGCCAGCCCTAAGCGAACGCTCCTCCTCCGCTCCTACGGAATCCGCTCCTCGACGCCGCCAAGAAACCGTCAAGGCTGAGACCACTACCGGTTTGCTCCGATGGGCCGCTGAAGCTCAACGGATCGGCGATCAGCTCTTAGGCAACGCGTTGCGGGCCAAGGATGGAGCTCCCGTCTGGCTCAAACATGGCAATCCGTTCGATAGCGACGGCAAGCCGATTCCGCTCGGCCCTCACCTTTACAACGGCGCCTGCGGAGTGAGCCTGTTCCTCGCCGCTCTCGCCTCCGAAAACGGAGACAAAAAGGTTCGCGCGGCGGCACTCGCCTCCTTGGTCCCACTGCGGCAACGGCTGGCCGCCCTCGTGGCCGATCCTGCTCGCGCCGAGTCAACCGCCCTACGCATCGGGGGTGTGATCGGACTCGGCGCGTTTCTGTATGTCTTCACCCGGATCGGACAATGGCTGGAAGAACCGGTCCTGCTTAGAGAGGCCTGCGACATCGCAGGGCTTTTCACTGCGGAGCGCATCACAAGTGACGGCTCCCTGGATGTGATGTACGGCAGCGCCGGAGCGCTCCTTGGCCTCCTCGCTCTGGAGAAAGCCGTTCCCAGAGAACTTTCCGGTCCTGCGCGTCTCTTGGAGCGTGCGACCGCCTGTGCGAGCCACCTTCTCGAACAGCGAATCTCGACCGCTGGCGGAGCGAAGGCTTGGCCTTACCAGGGTGGCCTTCCCCTCCCGGCCTTTGCCCATGGTGCCTCGGGGATCGCTGTCGCCTTGGCCCGGCTCGCCGAGCGGACCGGCGACGACTCCCTGCGCGCGGCGGCCCTCGAGGGGCTCCGATTCGAGCGCGAGCGCTTCTCTCCAGAGCAACAGAACTGGCGCAGCACCGAGGCCCGCGACGAGAATTTGATGATCTCTTGGTGCAACGGAGCTCCGGGGGTCGCTCTCGGGCGGCTCGAAGCGATAGCTAGCGGCCAGATCCCGGCCGAGTTGCAGGCGGAGCTTGAGATCGCTCTTGCAACGACGAAGAACGCGCCGCCGGCCATTTCGGATTTCCTCTGCTGCGGCAACATGGGACGTGCCGACGTACTGTTTGAGGGCGCTAGAGTTCTCGGCCGCGACGATCTTCTCCAGGCTGCGCACGAAATCGCCGCGGAGGTGGTGGCAAGGGCTGCTGGCGATTGGTTTAAACCCGCGGAGAAAGGGCGCAATCCAAGCTTTTTCCGCGGCGTCTCAGGCATAGGTTAAAGATTGTTGCGTCACTCCGGCTCACGGTTGCCCAATGTCTTGACCTTGGAGTGACGCACTTTGAGAAGATCTGCCGCGCTACCCGCCGACCAGAATCCATCTTCGGTCTCGATCCTCGCCGATCCGGTCCTCTCGGCCAGCCTCTATTGTGCCGGTAGGCTCGATGAGGTGATCGGAGACCTAGTCGCGCCGGTGTGGGAAGGGCTACGACGAGAGGGTCTCGGCGACGAGATCTATCTCTGGATGCTGCGCTACGCACGGGGAGGCGAGCATTTGAAGCTTCGCCTCCACGGCCCGGAATCCGCCGGGACCTGCTTCCGCCAGCGCCTGGACCTTGAGCAGCGGGACTTCTTTGCCAACCTTGAGCCGGCGCCGTCCTCGACTGCCGAGAGGCCCCCCACACTTTCCTATCCTGCCATCGATGTCGAGGACGCCGGCCCCGAGGTCCATCCCGATCGAGCGCTGCGCTGGACGACGTACCTCCGTAGTCCACTGTCGCTCGGGCCCCAGCTTCTGCTCGACGACGAGCGGTATCTCCACGGGGTGACGCGCTGCCTGGGCCGCGCGACCGAGATCGTTCTGCGGCACCTGGGCTCAGCACCCGGCGGCCGGCAGCCGTTCAAGGCTCGGCGGAACCTTCTCCTCAAGGCCCTCGTGGCTGGACTGTCCCGCCTTCGGCTTCCGCCGGACGAGAGAGCCCTCTACGTTCTTTATCACCGCGACACCCTCCTCCGCTTCCTGCGCCGGCGACAGACCCTGAGCCTCGAGGTCAACCAGGTCGAGGACGGGCCCGCCGTGATGATGAGAACCGTCGGGCGATTCGATACCGAAGTTCGACGGCTTCGGACCAAAGAGGATTCCTGGGCGGGTTGGCATCGAGGCGAAGCGTCGCGAGACACATCTCCCTGGGACCGAGACCTCCGCGAGTGGAGCCTCGATCTTGCCGATTTCTGGCGCTACGCCGAACTCCGGTGCTCCGGGATCTCCTCCGCCCTCGACCCCTTCGCCGTTCACAGGGCCTTTCCCCTGCTTTTCAAAGCCATTCACGGTTTGGCGAACCAGGCGGGAGTCGATCACTTGAACGAAGCCTTCCTCCATCATCTGCTCGCGTCGTCAACCCTGAACGGGAGCGACAGCTTGCCGCCCGTCCCGCTAGTACCCG
>CAXTNS010000485.1:3086-5532 GCA_964245465.1 uncultured Thermoanaerobaculia bacterium | reverse complement strand
CTGGTGCTGCTCGGCGATCCCGGCGGCGGCAAGAGCACGTTCGTCCATTTCGTGGCCCTGTGCCTGGCGGGCGAGATCCTCGGCTCCCCGTACGCCGGCCTGGAGCTCCTTCGCGCGCCGCTCCCGGACGATGAGGGCAACGACCAGGAATCGCCCCAGCCTTGGGACCATGGGCCGCTACTGCCCGTGCGGGTGATCCTGCGCGACTTCGCGGCGCGGGGGCTTCCCGCCGCGGGACAGCGGGCCACGGCGCGCCACCTGTGGCAGTTCATCGCCGAGACGCTCGCCGAAGCGAGCCTCGGCAGCTACGCTCCCCACCTCAAGCAGGAGCTTCAGGAGAAAGGCGGCCTCCTGCTCTTCGACGGCCTCGACGAGGTGCCCGAGGCGGACCGACGCCGCAACCAGATCCGCCAGGCGGTGGAAGACTTCGTGGCCAGCTTCGGCCGCTGCCGGGTGCTCCTCACCAGCCGCACCTACGCCTACCAGAACCAGGGCTGGAAGCTGCGGGATTTCACCGAGGCCGTGCTGGCGCCGTTCAGCGAAGGGCAGATCCGGCGCTTCGTCTCGCGCTGGTACGCCCACACGGCCACCCTGGGGAGGCTCGCCAAGGCGGACGCAGCGGGAAAAGCCGAGCATCTCCTCCAGGCCATCTTCGGCCGGCCCCACCTGCGGGAGCTCGCCGAGCGGCCGCTGCTCCTCACCTTGATGGCGAGCCTCCATGCCTGGCGAGGCGAAGGGCTGCCTGAAAAGCGCGAGCATCTCTACGCCGACACCGTCGAGCTGCTCCTCAACCGCTGGGAGAGCCATCGAGTCATCCGCGACGAAAAGGGCAGACTGGTGCTTATCCAGCCGAGCCTGGCCCAGTACCTGGAGGTGGGCAAGGACAAGGTCCGCGAAGTGCTCGAAGAGCTCGCCTTCGACGTTCACTCTACGCAAGGAGACCAACCCGGCACCGCCGACGTGGCCGAAGGCGACCTTGTCACCCGGCTGATGCGCCTGCGGCGTACGCTGGAAACCAACCCGGCCGTTCTCCTCGACTATCTCAGCCAACGCGCCGGCCTTCTGGTGCCGCGGGGCGTGGGCGTTTTCACCTTTCCTCACCGCACCTTCCAGGAGTACCTCGCCGCCTGCCACCTCACCAACGAGGACTTCCCCACCACTCTGGCCGAGCTCGGGCGGCAGGACCCGAACCGCTGGCGGGAGGTCGTGCTCCTGGCCGCGGCGAAGATGTCCCGAGGCGCACCGGCCGCCGTCTGGCACCTGGTGCACGAGCTGTGCTTCCGCGAGCCGGAGGACGCGGAAGCCGGCCTCGCCGACACCTGGGGAGCCCACCTCGCCGGACAGGCGGTCGCCGAGTCCGTCGACCTGTCGAGGAAACTCGGCGAGGCGAATCGCCGGCAGCTCGAGCTCCTCCGCCGCTGGCACCTCCACCTCCTGCGGACGGATCACCTCCCGGCCGCCGAGCGCGCGGCCACCGGCAAGGTCCTGGCGAAGCTCGGCGATCCCCGGTTCGATCGGGACCTCTGGTTTCTTCCCAAAGAGCCGCTCCTCGGCTTCGTCGAGATCCCTGCCGGACCGTTCCAGATGGGGGAAGACACGGATCTGCACGAGGTCGAGCTGCCGGTTTTCTACGTAGCCCGCTATCCGGTCACGGTCGCGCAGTTTCGTGCCTTCGTGACCCAGAGTGACCATAAAGCGCACCCTGCGGCCCTGGAAGGTTTTGCGAACCATCCTGTCACTGCCGTCACCTGGCACGACGCGGTGGCCTACTGCCACTGGCTGACGGAAAGGCTCCGAGAAGCCGCGAAAGCCCGCTCGTCGACAGGAGATGAAATCTTTTGGCAACAGCTCGCTCGCGGCGAACTCGCTGTGACGTTGCCCTCCGAAGCGGAATGGGAAAAGGCTGCCCGGGGGACCGGCGGCAGGGAATACCCCTGGGGAAATGATGTCGATCCGGAGCGTGCGAACTACGACGACACAGGTATGCTGGAGCCAAGCACCGTAGGATGCTTCTCTGAAGGTGTCAGCCCCTACGGCTGTGAAGAGATGAGCGGTAACGTCTGGGAGTGGACACGCAGTCTCTGGAATGAAGAGAACGCCTCTGGTCCCCGCGTGTTGCGCGGCGGCTCCTGCGGCGACTTCTCCAGGTTCGTGCGCTGCGCCGTCCGCAGCAGGCACGATCCTATGTCCCGGGACGGGAGCTTAGGTTTTCGGGTCGTGCTTCTCCCATTCTCCTCTGATCTCTGATCCCTCTGGGCTCTGAACCCTCCGGACTTTCAGATTAGGAGGGGGAGCCCCGAGGGGGGCTTGCCCCCCTCGGGCCGAGCGCAGCGAGGGCGTCCACCGAAAATTTTTTGAGAACCGCCTGCCGCAGGCCGGCCGTGTTGCCATAGCTCACATGGGCCAGCCAGCCCTGGACCGAAGCCCTGAGCCGCTCCTCATCGAG
>CAXTNS010000485.1:0-3076 GCA_964245465.1 uncultured Thermoanaerobaculia bacterium | reverse complement strand
TGGACAGCGGCGACTGCCCTGCAGAGCCGCCGTTGGAATTGAACACCCTTGCGCCGCTTGAGCCGGCGCCGCTGCGGAAAAGTGACGAAACCCAGGAAGGGAATCCCCTCCTTTGTGGGCTTCGGATGCGCGCCGGCATGCACGGTGAGGCGGAGACTTTCCAAGCGCTCGACCACAGCCTCTTTGGCGTGCCACAGCGCCTCTTTCGTCCGGTCGAAAAGGAGGAGGTCGTCGACATACCGCACATAGCCGGGGCAACGGAGCTCACGCTTGACGAAGTGATCCATTGGGTTCAGGTAGACATTACCCCAGAACTGACTAGTGAGATTGCCGATCGGCAGGCCACGAGGCCGGTTGATGGCAAAGAGGTCGTCTCCTGGAAAGTAGACCATGTCGTAAGCTTCGCTCAACACACCTTCACCACTCGCCAGGATCTGGTCGATGAGCCAGAGCACACCCGGATCTGCGATAGGCCCCAGGCCGATAGGTGCGCGCCCTGAGCTCACCCCGCAAGGTGGCGAGATGGTCCTCGAGGCGGTGCTCGAAGAGAGCCACGTTGGGTTGCCCCCGCTTGCCACGGCTCGCGTTACGCCAAGCGAGGAGGAGGTTCTCCCAGGAAGTCAGCGTATCGAACAAGCTGGAAGAGGGCCCCGCCCCAAGGCTCGCGCCCAGGGGGCGGGGCGGTTGTTATATGCCCGGCCGGAGGATTCCGGCGCGGCCAGGAGCGGGCTCCGCCATTCTTCGCCTCGGCCCGGAAGGGTCTGACCCCGCCGGGCAGTTTCCGGCGCTCCGAAGAGCGTGAGAAGCACGACCCGAAATCCTATGTTCCTGTTCCGGTTCATAGGATCGTTCCTGTTGCGGACGGCGCAGCGCACGTTCCTGGAGTTGTTGTCGTAGGAGCCGCCGCGCAACACGCGGGGTGCCTTCGAGCCTGCCCCCGCGAAAACCGGCCCTTGCGGACCGGGAATCGCCTCAAGAATGTGTCGCCTTCTGCCAGCCGCCGAGAAGGCGCCCGATCTCGGCCACCAGCTCTGCGGCGTGGCCGTACTGTCCATCTGTCAGCCATCCCCAGCGGCTGGCGAGGCGCAGGTAGACCCGCAGGCGAGCGAGCGCTTCGTCGGCCTTGAGCAGCCGCTCCCGCCGCGTGGCCCCTTGCCGCACGTTGGCTTCCTCGATGCGTTCCCGGAAATCGAAGGCGGCGTCGAGCAGGCGGCGCGTGAAGCTGGCGCGATGGACGCGCGACAAGGGCTCGCTCCCAGCGGGAAACATCCGACGGCGCTCGGTTCCCAGAGGTTGGTCTCGTCATAGTTGGCCCGCTCGGGGTCTGCGGTCTCGCCCCAAGGGTAGATCCTCCCATCCGTTCCCCGAGCCGCCTTTTCCCACTCCGCCTCCGACGGCAGCGCAACCTTCCAGCCAGGCTCGATCGTGCCTGCTTGGCGCCACCTCTCCGTCAGCCAAGCGCAGAAACTCTGCGCCTCGTGCCAACTCACCCCTACGACGGGGGAGTTCAGAGGGCTCCGCAGCCTATCGGGGTCTCCTGGCTCTCGCTGGCAGGCAAGATACTGCCGGAACTGGCTGACCGTCACCGGGTACTTTCCGATGGAAAACTCATAGGGGAGATCTACCCGATGGAGTGGAGTCTCATCTTCCCACGCTGACTTGTCGTTCTCCTCACTCCCCATCTGGAAAGGCCCCGCGGGCACGCGGCAGAATTCCATCCCGTCCACCGTCACTTCCGGCCGTGGATCCCCAAGATCCGCCAGCACCTGTCCCGCCGCCGCCCGGAGCCGGGCTGGGATCGCTTCTCTCCGCAAGGCTGTCACCAGAGCGTGCGAAGAGGCAGGAAGGGAGCCCGTAAACCGTCTCGAGCTCCCCGCCGCGGATGGCTCCGTCATCTTCACCATCGAGCTTGCCACGATCGATTACCCCGCCTACCGAGCCTCCCTGCGCGACGGCAGTGGCAAGGAGCTCTGGCAATCCCGCGGCCTCCAACCGGACAGCCGGGACACGCTGGCAATCCTCCTCCCCTCCACCATGCTCGCCCCCGGCGTCTACGAGCTGACGATCGAAGGAGAGGGCAAGGGCGTGGTGGTCGGGACGTATCCGTTCCGCGTGGTGCGCCCGTAGGGGCGGGCATCTCGCCAACTCAGGCTGTTGTGGTCTAAAATTGAGCTGGAGCCTGCTATGGACGTCACGATCAGCTTGCCGGAAGACATCTCTGAATCCCTCGAAGGGCAATGGGGAAACGTGTCCCGCCATGCCCTGGAGACCATTGCCGTGGAGGGTTACCGGACGGGTGCCTTGACGGAGAGTCAGGTGAGGCGTCTCGTCGGTCTGGAGACACGCTTCGAGGTCCACGCACTGTTGAAGGAACACAGAGTGCCCCTTCACTACACGGAAGCTGATCTGGAAGAAGATCTCGCCGCTCACCGGGACCTTGGGATTCTGTCCGGTCGATGATCGTCGTTGCGGACAGCGGACCGCTTCACTACCTTATTCTTCTGAACCAAGCGGAACTTCTGCATCGCTTCTATGGTCAGGTCGTCGTTCCTGAGGCGGTCCTCAGGGAACTGACCTCCGGAAGGACGCCTCAGCCTGTGAGGGATTGGCTGTCCAAGCCTCCTGCCTGGCTGCGCGTCCAAGTAGTCCCTTCCAGTCAGCTCGAGTTCGTTACCGCCGAGTTGGATCCAGGCGAGCGAGAAGCAATTGCTCTTGCGCATCTCCTGCGGGCTGATCTGCTCCTGATCGACGAGATCTCAGGGCGAGCCGAGGCCCGCCGGCGGAACCTGCGAGTGACTGGTACATTGGGTATTCTTCGGATAGCTGCCGAAAAAGAGTTGATCGACGTCCCTGAAGTCCTGGTACAGTTGCGCGATACGAACTTCTATGTGGCCGAAGATCTGATCAGGTCGATCTTTGGTAGGTGGCTGGATGAAGGCCACTGAATAGACCAAAGATCGGGCCAGCGAGACGCCGGCAGTCACAGGGGGCGCGCCCGATCGCCTCCTTAGACCTTGAAACACCCTGCCTGATAAAGCTTCACCACCTCAAAGACGATCGCCGTGGCATACGTCAC
>CAXTNS010000484.1:0-5532 GCA_964245465.1 uncultured Thermoanaerobaculia bacterium | reverse complement strand
CGGCAGCAGGCGGTGGCCGCGGCCGTGGCGGGGCAGGAAGGCCACCCGGCGGCCGTCCAACTCGCCGATGACGTAGGCGTCCGAAGGATCGCCGAACGGTGTCTCGATCCGGCGCTCCTCCAGGACCGTCATCCCCTCCATCCCATAGAGGCCGCTGCCGCCGATCACACCGATACGGATGTCACTCATCAGGAAACTCCTCCTTGAAAGGAAGTCTTGCCAGCTCGTGGAGCCGGCAGAGTCTAACAGGGCTTACCGGATCGCTTCCACAACCGCCAACGCCGTCTCCAGCGCCCGGCGGCCCTGGGCGCCGTCGACCCGGGGGGCGTCCTCGCCCCGGCAGGCGGCGAGGAAGGCTTCGAGCTCGCGTTTCAGGGGCTCGGCGCGCTCGACCGGCAGGTCGTCGGGCAGGATGCGCCGCTCTCCTCCATGGTCCTCCAGACGGTAGCCCTTGATCTCCTGGGCCTGGTAATCCAGCGAGTAGTAACGGTTCGGCAGGAAGGCCCGGAGCTTGCGCGCCCGCTCGGAGGAGACCCGGGAAGCCGTCAGGTTGGCCACGCAGCCGGAGGCCAGCTCGACGCGGACGTTGGCGATGTCGATGCGCGGCGAGAGCACGGCGATGCCGGTCGCCCTCACCTCCGCGACCGGGCTCGGGTCCAGGGCGTGGAGGATCTGGAGGTCGTGGATCATCAGGTCCAGGATCACGTCCACGTCCAGGCTGCGGGGCGAGAAGACTCCCAGGCGCTGGATCTCGACGAAACGGGGCGCCGATCCCACGGACAGCAGAGCCTGAACGGCCGGGTTGAAGAACTCGACGTGCCCCACGGCCAGAACTCGGTCTCCAGCGCTTGCGAGCAGCCGGTCCGCTTCCTCCAGGGAGGCGGCGAGGGGCTTTTCGATCAGGACGTGAAGACCGCGGTCCAGGAGGGCGCAACCCATGTCCGCGTGGGCTACCGTGGGCGCCGCCACCACCGCGGCCTCAATCTCGCCCGCGAGGTCCTCCAGGCGCGGGAAGACCCGGGCGCCGTGTTCGCGGGCGACGGCTTCGGCCGCCTCGGGATTGGGATCGTAGACCCCCACCAGCTCGGCGCCGGGGAGCAATGACAGCAGGCGGACGTGGTTGCGTCCCATGGAGCCGGTTCCGAAGACACCGGCACGCACAGAGCTACTCAGGCTCGCCTCCCCCGCGCCCGCCCCCGCGCGGCGGCGACTTGATGATTCCCCGCTGGGAGCCCTCGATGAAGGCGATCAGGTAGTCGACCTGGGGATCGCCCGCCAGCTCGGCGCGGATCTGCTCCAGGGCCTTGGGCGTGGGCAACCGCGAGCGGACCAGGATGCGGTAGGCCTGCTCCAAGCGGCGGAGGCTCTCCGGATCAACTCCTTTGCGCTTCAGGCCGATCGAGTTCAGGCCGTAGCAGGCCGGCTTCTGGCCCACCGTCTTGACGAACGGCAGGGCGTCCCGGGTCGCCACGGTGTAGCCGCCCAGGTAGGCGTGGCGTCCCACCCGGCAGAACTGGTGCACGGAGGTGAAGGCGCTGATGGTGGCATCGTCATGGACCTCGACGTGCCCGGCGAGCGTGGCATTGTTGGCGAAAACGATGCGGCTCCCCACCTGGCAGTCGTGGGCGATGTGGGTGTAGGCCATGAACAGGCTGTCACTGCCCACGCGGGTGACGCCTCCCCCTTTGGCCGTGCCGCGGTGGACGGTGCAGAACTCCCGGAAGTGATTGCGGTCGCCGATCTCCAGCCAGACCTCTTCACCCTTGAACTTCAGGTCCTGGGGATCGAAGCCCACGGCGGCCTGAGGATAGATCCGGTTCTCCCGGCCGATCCGGGCGGGGCCGTAGACGTGGGCGCCGGCTCCGATCTCCGTACCGTCGCCGATCGAGACGTTGGGACCGATCACGGCGAACGGGCCGACCTGGACGCCGTCGCCCAGTTCGGCCCCGGGATCCACCGAGGCCAGGGGATGGATGCGCGAGCCGCTCATGGTCGCCCTCATGATTGCGGTCCGCGGTCCACCATGGCCGTGGAGAGCACGGCCTCGGCGGCCAACTCGCCGTCCACCAGGGCCTTGCCCGCGACCTTGCAGAAGGTGGAGCGGAGCCGGAGCACCTCCACCTCGTAGCGGACCTGGTCGCCCGGCACCACGGGACGGCGGAACTTGGCCTCCTCGATGCCGGCGAACAGGAGGAGCTTGTTCTCCCGGTTGGGCATGTCGTGGAGGAGGAGCAGCCCGCCGGCCTGAGCCATGCCCTCGACCAGGAAGACGCCCGGCAACACCGGCCGGCCGGGGAAGTGGCCGAGGAAGACGGGCTCGCTGATGGTGACGTTCTTGAGGGCCACGATGCGCTTCTTCGGCTCCATCTCCAGCACGCGGTCCACCAGCAGGATCGGATAGCGGTGCGGGATCACGGACAGGATCCACTCGATGTCCCACTTCCGGGTGACTTCGGGGGTTTCGCTCAAATCAGCTCTCCTCCTCACCTAGCCTCTTTTCCAGGGCTCGGAGCCTGCGGCTCATCTCCTCCAGGCGCGACAGCATCACGGCCTGACGGCGCCACTTCCGCAGCTCGATCGCCGGGATGCCGGCCACCACCGTGCCAGGCTCGACCGACGACAGGGCCGCCGACTTGGCCGCCACCTGGACGCGATCTCCGAGCTGGATGTGCCCCGAGACCCCCGCCTGGCCGGCCAGCACCACGCCGTCGCCCAAGCGGGTGCTGCCGGCGATGCCGGCCTGGCCGCACAGGATACAGTGCCGGCCCACCCGCACGTTGTGCCCGACCTGGACGAGGTTGTCGATCTTGGTGCCGGCGCCGATGCGGGTCTCCCCCAGGGTGGCGCGGTCGATCGTGGAGTTGGCGCCGATCTCGACGTCCCCTTCCACGACCACATGCCCCACCTGCGGCACCTTGTGGTGAGCGCCGCTGTGAGTGGCGTAGCCGAAGCCGTCGGCTCCGAGGACCACGCCGGCATGGACGACGCTCCCCGGCCCTACCTCCGTGCCGTCGTAGAGCACGGCGTGGGGGTGGAGCACCGCGTTTTCTCCTATGGAGCAACCCCGGCCAATGGACACGAAGGCGTGGACGGTGGCGCCCGGCCCGATCCGGCTGCCCTCCCCGAGGACCACATAGGGTCCCACGTGGGCCGTGGGGTCCACGGCGCATCCCGGCTCCAGCACGGCCGTGGGATGGACCCCCGGCTCGCGCCGCACCGGTGGATGAAGCACGCCGACCAGCCGGGCCAGGGCGTAGTCCGGATCGGCGGCGACCAGGAGGTCCCGGCCGGGGACCGCGCCCGCGAGCTCCGGCCCCACCAGCAGGGCACCGGCCCGGCTGCTCTCCGCCTGCGCTCGATAGCGGGGATCTTTCAGGAACGAGAGGTCTTGGGGACCGGCGGCCTCCAGGGTGCGGATCGCCTCGACGGCGCGGTCCGGGTCCCCTTCGACCCGGCCTCCCACCAGCTCGGCGAGCTCGGCGAGCCGGAAGCCCACGCCGTTATTTGCCCTGACCCGCGGCAGCAGCGTCCAACCGCTGGATGATGACGCTGGTGATGTCCACCGCCTCATCCGCGTAGATCAGGCCGCTCTCGAACTTGCGGAAGATCAGCGTGTAGCCGAGATCCTTGCCGGCCTGGTTGATGACGGGCATGACGCGCCCGTCGATCGCCGCCAGCATCTCGTCGCGCTTCTTGTTGAGCTCGCGGGTGGCGTCGTCCTGCAGGCGGCGCACGGCGATCTCCTTTTCCTCGTACTGCTTGGAGAGGTCGGCGAGCTTGTCCTGGGCGAGCGACAGGCGTCCCTCGGTGATCTTGCTCTGCAGGTCCTTGAGCTCCTGGGCCCGGGTGCGCAGCTCGTTCTCCTTGGCCTCCTGGAGCTTCTTCAGGTCCGCCAGGGCCTTCTTGCCGGCCTGGGAGGAGAGCAGGATCTTCTCGGTGTCGATCACCGCGATCTTTATCGGGCCGGCCGCAGTGGCAGCGGGGGCCGCCTGCTGGGCGGTGGCCACGGACGGAACCGCCAGCGCAAGGCTCAGGAGGCCCGCCGCCGCGGCTCGGGAAATCTGGTTCTGGAACGACATGGTCTTCTCCTTGTTCTCTTCAGAATACTTACCGAAATACTAGAAGCTCGTACCGATACTGAACTGGAAGTCCTCGAAGTTGTCCTGCGGCAAAGGATCCAGGTTCTTGGCGTAGATGAACCGCAGTGGAGCGCCGAAGACCGGCAGGAACACCCGCAGCTCGATCCCAGCCGTGGTGCGCAGGTTCGAGAGGTCGAAGCTCTGGCCCGTGCCGAAGACGTTGCCCGCGTCGGCGAACAGCAGCAGCCGGAACGGTCCTCCGAGCAGGAAATGGTACTCCAAATTGATCTGCGCGTAGCTGTCGCCGCCCAGGACGTTGTTGAACTGATCCCGCAACGGCTGACCCTTGTCGTCGCGCAGGAAGATCGAGCGGAACCGGTGGCCGCGGATGCTGTTCTCGCCGCCGAGGAAGAAACGCTCGAGCGGCGAGAGATCGTTCTTGCCGAACGGATCGATCAGGCCGGCCTCGACGTTGAGCGCGACCAGCGACTTGGTGGGATAGTTGCTGACCGGCTGGAACATGCTGAACGAGATCTCCGGCCGGAGGAACTGGTTGTCGCCGCCCAGGAAGCCGCCCGCGTACTCGACCGCCAGGGACATGCGCCGGCCGCGGGTGGGCTCGAAGGGGTTGTCCCGGCTGTCGAAGATGTAGGCCGGCCGTAGCGACGAGTTGTTGATCCGCAGCACCTGCGTGAGGACGTCGCCCGGCATGACCCCATCCGGCAGTGTCTGGCCCGGTGCCGGCGTCCCCACGATCACCCGGGTCTCGTCGTTGTAGATCGAGTTGTTGTAGCTGATGCTGGCCGATTGGAACAGCCGGAAGTTCCGGCCGTAGGTCAGCACGGCGCCCTTGCTGTCGCGCAGATAGCGCTCCGCGCTGGTGCCGAGATCGTACTGCAGGCTCTGGTCGTAGGCCCGCAGGCCGATGCTCTGCGGTTTGTCGAGGAACCAGGGAATGTAGTAGGAGACGTCGAAGAAGTCACGCAGCTTGCCGGTCTGGACCGACACGCCGAGCTGCTCGCCACGGCCGAGGAAGTTCTTGGTGTTGACCGCGAACTGGCCGAAGAAGCCGTCGAACTCGCTCCAGCCGCCGCCGAACTGCAGCTCGGTGCGGTCCGCTTCGTCGCCCTTGAAGACCAGGTTGACCTTCTTCTGCTCCGTGTCGGTGTCGATCTCGACGGGATCTTCCTCGTTCAGCTTGAAGTAGCCGAGCTGGTTGACCTTGAGCACGCTGTTGCGGATGGCCGTGACGTTCATCAGGCCGCCCTCGTAGAGGCGCAGCTCGCGGCGCAGCACCTTGTCCTTGGTGCGGTCGTTGCCCTGGAACTCGATGCGGCCGACCTTGAACTGGTCGCCCTCGCGCACGTGGACGACCACGTCGGCCACGCGCCCTTCCTTCTCCACCAGCTCGGGCTCGACGCGGGCGAAGATGTAGCCCGTGTTGTGGTAGAGG
>CAXTNS010000483.1:0-5540 GCA_964245465.1 uncultured Thermoanaerobaculia bacterium | reverse complement strand
CGATGACCGAGCGGCCCGAGTAGTCCACGCGCTTGCCGAGCAGGTTCTGGCGGAACCGGCCCTGCTTGCCCTTGAGCGTATCGGAGAGCGACTTCAGGGGACGGTTGTTGGAGCCCTTGAGCACGCGGCCGCGGCGGCCGTTGTCGAACAGGGCGTCCACCGCCTCCTGGAGCATGCGCTTCTCGTTGCGCACGATGACCTCGGGAGCGCGCAGCTCGAGGAGCTTCTTCAACCGGTTGTTGCGGTTGATGACGCGCCGGTAGAGGTCGTTCAAGTCGCTAGTGGCGAACCGGCCGCCGTCGAGCGGCACGAGAGGCCGCAGCTCGGGCGGGATGACCGGGATCACGTCCAGGATCATCCAGTCCGGGCGGTGGCCCGACTTGCGGAAGGCGTCGACCACCTTCAGGCGCTTGGCGGCCTTCAGGCGGCGGATCTGGCTCGTCTCGGTGCGCATGATGATGCGCAGCTCCTCGGCCAGCTCGTCGACGTCGATGCGCGACAGGAGCTCCTTGATGGCCTCGGCGCCCATCTTGGCGGCGAAAGTCTCCTCGCCGTACTTGTCGCGCAGCTCGCGGAAACGCTCCTCGGTGAGGAGCTCGCGCTCCTTGAGCTCCGTCTCACCAGGGTCGATGACGACGTAGCTCTCGAAGTAGAGGATGCGCTCCAGGTCGCGCAGGCTGATGTCCAGGAGGTGGCCGATGCGGCTCGGCAGCCCCTTGAAGAACCAGACGTGCGAGACCGGGCAGGCCAGCTCGATGTGGCCCATCCGCTCGCGCCGCACGCGCGAGCGGGTGACCTCGACGCCGCACTTGTCGCAGATGACGCCGCGGTGCTTCATCCGCTTGTATTTCCCGCACAGGCACTCCCAGTCCGTGATCGGACCGAAGATCTTCTGGCAGAAAAGGCCGCCCGGCTCGGGCTTGAAGGTGCGGTAGTTGATCGTCTCCGGTTTCGTGACCTCGCCGTAGCTCCAGGAACGGATCTTCTCCGGGGACGCGATCGAGATCTTGATCGCGTTGAAATCCTTGAGCGACTGTGGCTTGTCAAAGCTGCTGAATGGTTGCAACTGTCTGTCCTCCCTTTAGACCTTGAGGAGCTCGACGTCGAGACAGAGGCTCTGGAGCTCGCGCACGAGAACGTTGAAGGACTCGGGCAGACCCGGCGGCTCCGGGACGTCCCCCTTGACGATCGCTTCGTACACCTTGCTGCGGCCTTCCACGTCGTCACTCTTGACGGTCAGCAGCTCCTGGAGCGTGTAGGCGGCGCCGTACGCTTCGAGCGCCCAGACCTCCATCTCTCCGAACCGCTGGCCGCCGAACTGCGCCTTGCCACCCAGCGGCTGCTGGGTGATCAGGGAGTACGGTCCGATGGACCGCGCGTGGATCTTGTCGTCGACCAGGTGCGACAGCTTGAGCATGTAGATGTAGCCCACCGTCACCTTCTGTTCGAAGGCTTCGCCGCTCATGCCATCGTAGAGAGCCGTCTTGCCCGACTCGGGCAGGTTGGCCTCCCGGAGCAGCGCCTTGATGTCCGGCTCGCGGGCGCCGTCGAACACCGGAGTCGCGAACTTGAGGCCGAGGGCCCGGCCGGCCCACCCGAGGTGGGTCTCCAGAATCTGCCCCACGTTCATGCGGCTCGGCACGCCCAGGGGGTTGAGCACGATCTCGACGGGCGTGCCGTCCGGCAGGTAGGGCATGTCCTCCTCGGGCAGGATGCGCGAGATGACGCCCTTGTTGCCGTGGCGGCCGGCCATCTTGTCGCCCACCTGCAGCTTGCGCTTCATGGCGACGTAGACCTTGACCAGCTTGATGACGCCGGGCGGCAGCTCATCGCCCTTCTGAAGCAGCGCGATACGCTCCTCGTTGACCCGGTGCAGGACCTCCACGTGCGAGTCCGTCTTCTTGTAGACGATCTCGACCGCGTCGATCAGCCGCCGCTCGTCGACCGGCAGGCGCAGGATCTCCTGCCGGGTGAGGCGCTCCAGGGTCTGCTGGCTGATTGGGTCGCCTGCCTTGAGCAGCTCCTGGCCCGTCCGGGCCTTGACGGCCGCGGTGACCTTCTTGCCGATGAGCAGGTCGCTGATCTTCTTGTTGCGCTCCTCGGTGAGAATCCGCACCTCATCCTTGATGTTCTTCTCGAGCCGGGCGATCTCGGACTGTTCGATCTCCTTGGCCCGCACGTCCTTCTCGACGCCCTTCCGGGAGAAGATCTTGACGTCCACGATGGTCCCCTCGATGCCCGGCGGCACCTTGAGGGACGCGTCGCGCACGTCGCCCGCCTTCTCGCCGAAGATGGCGCGCAGCAGCTTCTCCTCGGGGGTGAGCTGAGTTTCGCCTTTCGGCGTGACCTTGCCCACCAGGATGTCGCCCGCCTTGACGGTCGCGCCAATACGGACAATACCGCTCTCGTCGAGGTCCTTCAGCGCCGACTCGGAGACGTTTGGGATGTCGCGCGTGATCTCTTCCGGTCCCAGCTTGGTATCCCGGGCCTCAATCTCGAACTCCTCGATGTGGATCGAGGTGTAGTAGTCCTCGCGGACCAGCTTCTCGGAGATCAAGATGGCGTCCTCGAAGTTGTAGCCGCGCCAGGGCATGAACGCCACCAGGACGTTGCGTCCGAGGGCCAGCTCGCCCAGCTCCGTGCACGGACCGTCGGCCAGCACGTGCCCCTTCTTGACCCGCATCCCCTCGTAGACCACCGGCTTCTGCGTGATGCAGGTGTTCTGGTTGGAGCGGCGGAACTTGATGAGCTGGTAGATGTCGGCGCCGAAGTCCTTGGTCTCGCCCGTCTCCAGGTCCTGCCCCTCGACGCGCACGATGATGCGCTCGGCGTCCACCGAGTCCACCACGCCGCCCCGCTTGCAGAGCACGACCGCGCCCGAGTCCTGGGCCACGATGCCCTCGAGGCCCGTGCCCACGATGGGCGAGTCGCTGCGCAGGAGCGGCACGGCCTGGCGCTGCATGTTCGAGCCCATGAGCGCGCGGTTCGCGTCGTCGTTCTCCAGGAACGGGATGAGCGCCGCGGCCACGGACACGAGCTGCTTCGGGCTGATGTCCATGTAGTCGATGCGGTCGCGCTCCGGGGTGATGAAGTCGCCGCCGGCCCGCGAGATCACGCGGTCGTTCACGAACACGCCGTTGTCGTCCAGCCGGGCGTTGGCTTGGGCGATGATGTACTTCTCCTCGTCCCACGCCGAGAGGTAGAAGGCGTGCGGCTCGGCGTCGACCGGGCGCTTGCCGGCCTTGGCCAGGCGCTCGTTCTCGGCCTTGAGCTCGTCGCCGGTGACGATCTGGCCCAGGCGGAACCCGCCGTCGCCCACCTTCATGATCCGGAAGTGGTCGAGCACGCGCCCGTTGTCCACCTTCTTATACGGGCTCTCGATGAACCCGTAGTCGTTGATCCGGGCATAGGTGGCGAGCGACGAGATGAGGCCGATGTTCGGGCCTTCCGGCGTCTCGATCGGGCAGATCCGGCCGTAGTGCGTGGCGTGGACGTCGCGCACCTCGAACCCGGCCCGCTCGCGCGAGAGGCCGCCCGGTCCCAGGGCCGAGAGGCGCCGCTTGTGCGTGACCTCCGACAGCGGGTTCGTCTGGTCCATGAACTGCGAGAGCTGCGACGAGCCGAAGAACTCCTTGATGGCCGCGATGACCGGCTTGGAGTTGATCAGGTCGTGCGGCATCGCCGAGTCGATGTCCTGGTGGACGGACATCTTCTCCTTGATCGCCCGCTCCATGCGTACGAGGCCGATGCGGAACTGGTTCTCCAGCAGCTCGCCCACGGCGCGCACGCGGCGGTTGCCGAGGTTGTCGATGTCGTCGACCCGGCCGACGTCCTTCTGCAGGCGCAGCAAATACTCGATGACGCGGAAGAAATCGTCCGCTCCGAGCGTCTTCTGGTCGACCGGCACCTCGGTGTCCAGCTTGATGTTGAACTTGAAGCGGCCGACCCGCGAGAAGTCGTAGCGCTTGGCGTCGAAGAACATGCCGTAGAAGAGCGAGCGGGCGCTCTCCAGGGTCGGCGGGTCGCCCGGGCGCATGCGCCGGTAGATCTCGATCAGCGCCTCCTTGGAGTTGCGGGTCGTGTCCTTGGCCAGCGTGTTCGACAGCGTGGCGCCGACCAGCTCCCAGTCGGGGAAGAACACCTCGACCGGGGTCGAGTTGCGGCCGTCGAGCCGCTCCTCGAGATCCTCGGGCACCAGCTCATTGGCCTCGAACATGACCTCGCCCGTGTCCAGGTCGACCACGTCGGCGATGAAGAACGCCCTCTCCAGGTCCTCCTGGTCCACCTCGAAGCCGATCGTCTGCCCGGTGTCGAGCTTGCCGATGTGCTCCTTGGAGAGCGTGATGCCGGCGAAGATCGGATAGGCCTCGCGGCGCCCGCGGCTCTGGCGGTCCTTCAGGCGCTCGGGCTCCAGCACCTTGGGCGAAACGTGGAGCAGGAACTTGCCGCCGCCCGGGGACGTGAGTCCCACGGGGGTATAGAACTGGCGCAGGATCGACTCGTCGCCTTCCAGGCCCAGGGCACGCAGGAAGACTGTGCCATGGAACTTGCGCTTGCGGTCGATGCGAACCGACAGCACGTCCTTCTGGTCGTACTCGAACTCCACCCAGGAGCCGCGGTACGGGATGATCTTGGACAGGTACGAGCGCGGCCCCTCCTTGGTGAAGAAGACGCCGGGGCTCCGGTGGAGTTGGGAGACGATGACGCGCTCGGTGCCGTTGATGATGAACGTGCCGTTGTCCGTCATCAGCGGAATGTCGCCGAAGTAGACCTCTTCCTCCTTGGCGTCGCGCATCATGCGCGTGCCCGTCTCGGGGTCGCGGTCATAGACGAACAGCCGGAACGTCACCTTCAAGGGCACGGCGAAGGTCATGCCCCGCTCCTGGCAGTCCGAGATCGAGTACTTGAGCTGCAGGTCGACCGGGTTGCCGCAAATGTCGCACTTCGTCACCCGGTTCTTGTTGACGAAGCCGCACTCGGTGCAGGTGACCGTCTCCTCGTGCGGGTGGTCCGTCATGATCTTGGCACCGCAGTTGGTGCAGGTCATGCGGAGGTACTCGAGCCCCTTGAGCTCGCCGCACTTGCACTGCCAGTCGCCGATCGAATACTTGACGAAGTCCAGCGAGCAGGTCTCGCGAAAGTCGGAGAACGGGAAGATGCCCGTGAAGACCGACTGCAGGCCCTGGTTCGCCCGCTCCTCGGGCAACAGGTTCATCTGCAGGAAGCGCTCGTAGGACCGCCGCTGGACGTCGATCAGGTTCGGAATGGGCAGCGACGTCGTGATCCGGGAGAAGTCCTTCCGATGGCCGTTGCGCGATGGAGTCTGCGTAGTGGGGAAGGTATCCATAGGGGTCTTGCTATCTCCTCGATGCCTGAGTAGATGGGGTACGTCTTCTACGCGGCAACCAAAGTTACTGCCGTGGGGGCGTCGGGATCCCGGTTCCGGAAGCAGGGGCTCCGGAAGCAGGAGACACCATGCCCCCTCCTCCGCTCGCCCCGCGGAGGAGCACCGGGCCTGGTGAACAATAGCCAGAACAGCC
>CAXTNS010000482.1:1010-5549 GCA_964245465.1 uncultured Thermoanaerobaculia bacterium | reverse complement strand
TGGCGTTCTGTAAGCGGAACTACGCGGAGGTCACCGATACGCGGTGGGACTACGACGTCGGCGAGCTCATCAAGGACCTCGTCAAACGGACCTCACTGCGGCCTCGGGACGACGTCGTCTCCGCCAACACGGGCATCCGCCTGCTCAAGGACCTGATCACCGCGAATCCGGCGGTGGCGGACGCGGTGAGCCGTTCGAAGGAGGTCATCGAAAACACCTACTCCCAGGTCGGCAGGCTCGTGCTGTTCAAACGGGTTCACGATGCGCTGCACGTCGTCGAGGTGGATTGCCTCCACCCCATCCAGGCGGGAGGCGCCGCGGGCAGGCTGCGGCCGTTCAAGATCAAGTTCGCCGGAGAGGCGCGCCAGATCGAGGAGGCGATCCAGGGGAGGGAGTTGAACGCCGTGCTGCGCGACGATCTCAAGGACCGGCTGGACGCGGTCGCGGCGGCCTTTGAAAATGCGGTGGAAAAGCCGGGCGAAGACGCTTTCGCGCGCGTCGTCGATGAGCTCAACGGGCTCCTTTCCGGCATCTCCGCGCAGTTGGACGTGGGGATCGCCGAGGCCGCGGCGGGGTTGAATCTGGACCGCCTGGTTGAGCTCATGACCGCGGTGAAGGACACGCTGCCCCTGCCTTCCGTGGGCAAGGACTCCGAACTCGAGCCGTTCGTGCAGGGGATCGACGCCCTGAGCAGGTTGCGGGACGAGCTGAACAAGCGGGTCTC
Source organism: uncultured Thermoanaerobaculia bacterium (assembly GCA_964245465.1). Lineage (GTDB taxonomy): Bacteria > Acidobacteriota > Thermoanaerobaculia > Multivoradales > UBA5704 > DATARR01. Next base: position 4,825 of record CAXTNS010000482.1, on the reverse strand, counting down.
CGAGCACGGGCTCTTGCAGCGCCTCGACGCGAAGCTGCGGGCGGTGTGCGTCGGCGGGACCCTGCCCGGAAGGCTCGCCGGAGAGTGGGTGCGCATCCGGCTGGTGCGCTCCCGGCTCGCGCCTCCTTTCTCGCCGGAGCTGGAAGCGGTGAACGAAGACCTCTTGACCATTGAAGGCGAGATCGAAGCGGCTCTGGGGCAGGGGAACGAGGCGGCGGCTCTGGACCTCGTGCAAGAGTACTTCCGGGCCGCCAGCTCGGTGTTCCGGGACGTTGACAGGAGCCTCAAAGAGTTCTGCCTGCGGCTGAGCTCCGTCGCCCAGCCCCTGAAGACCATCCTCAGCATGTGTTAGGCCGGGAGGCTTATGCCAGAAATGTCGATCGCAGCCGCAGCCGTAGCGAGAACCGTCGCCGCCTTCGAAAGCGCCAGCGAGTTGCGGGAGGCGCACGCGCGTCTCCTGGAAGAGCTCGACCGCCATCTCGGCGAGGACGCCAGTTCCGTGGAAGAGGCCGTCGCGATGGCGCGTCTCGAACCCGAGATCCGCCGGTTCCTGGAGCGCGGCGCGGCGACGGGCGTCTATCTGGAGGAGCCGAAGGAGCGGACCCGGTGCCAGATCCTGTTGGATTATTGGGTCTCCAGTCTCGTGCAGGCAGGGCTGAAAGCGGAGAGCGTCCGCCTCGCGCGCTTCGATGCGGCGCAGTTGCCGGATCTCGAGGGAGTCCGCTGCCCCTACGTTGGGCTGGAGGCCTTCCGGGACCAGGACCAGACCTATTTCTTCGGCCGGGAATCCGACACGAGGGCGTTGATCGCCCAGTGGGGCAACTCTCCGCTGATCGTGGTCCTTGGCGCCTCGGGCAGCGGCAAGTCTTCCTTCATCATGGGCGGTGTGCTGCCCAGGCTCGCGTCGGCGGGGGAGAAGACAGGGGTGCGCATCGTGCCGCCCTTCGTTCCGGGAAACGCGGTGCTCGAGCACCTGGCGGAGGCGGTTCTACGGAGCCGCGGCGACACGGAGACCGACCCGTCGACAGTCGCCGCGGCACTGCGGGAGAATCCCCAGGGCCTGCTCTCCCTGATCGGCGCGCCAGGACCGATGACGTTGATCACGATCGATCAATTCGAGGAAGTGTTCACGTTGTCCACGGTGGAAGACCGCGAGGCGCTGGTCGCGAGCCTGGTTCAGCTCCTGGAAGCGGGCCATTCCGTGATCCTCACCGTGCGGGAGGAGTTCAGGAGCCGCATCGTCGAGCTGCGTGCGCTGTCGCCCTATCTCGAAAAAGCCTGGTACGCGATGCGTCCCATGGATTACGACGAGCTCAGGGCCGCGGTGGAGAAGCCCGCGGCCCTCGCGAACCTCCAGTTCCAGACGGGCGTGGTGGATGACCTGGTGAAGAAGGTGCTGGGACAGCCCGCGGCGTTGCCGCTGCTGCAGTTCACTTTACGTCTGCTGTGGGAGGAACGCGACCGCAATCGCGTTACCTGGGAGGTCTACAACAAGGTGGGCGACCCGTTGAACGCGCTGAAGGCTTCCGCCGACGGCTTCTACGACGGGCTCGCACCGCAGACCCAGCTCGAGGTCCGGCGCGCGCTGCTGGAGCTGGTGCGCGTGGACGATCTGCTCGAAGCCTACCGCCAGCCGGTGCCCATGAGCCGCCTGCTCGAGGCGGGCAAGGCCAATACCGGGGAAGTCATCGGCCTGCTGGCCAAAAAAGATTATGTCCGCGTCACCCCGGGCGCCACCGCGGCGGACGCGATCGTCGAGGTCAAGCACGAATCCCTGGTGCGCAACTGGCCCCGCTTCGTGGGATGGATCGACGAGAAGCGCATCGAGCGGCGGCAGCGGCTTTCTCTTACTCAGGCGGCGCTGCGATGGGCGGCCAACGGAAAACCCACCGATGCCGGCCTGCTCACGGGCTGGCAATTGGAAGAGGCGAAGAGCCAACCCAACCTTTCGGCCGTGGAGGAAGAGTTCGTCCAGGTCAGCTCGCAGGCCGTCGAACGCACGCAGCAGGAGCGGGAAGACGCTCTGCGCCGCGAAGCCGCGCAGGCGAAGGCGCTCGTGGAAGCCAAGCGCAAGATGCTGCACCGGACGTGTGCCGCGCTGATCCTGGTCGCCGTCGCCGCGCTGGCGATCGCATGGGCGGCCTATCACTTTTGGCAGAAGGCGGAAGATCTGGATCGGCGAGCGGAAACGCTGAAAAAAGAGCAGGTCAGGCTCAGGACGGAGAAACGGGATCTCGCTGCCGATCTGGCCAGGGTCCGGAGAGAGCGCGACGATCTGTTCGCCAAGGGAGTACAGCAGACCGTTGCGTCCGAGGACCTGCGCACTTCCAGCCAATCGGTGACGATCTATCTCCACATCAGCAAGGAGGAACAGCGGCAGCGAGCCAGGGAGATCGAGCGCCTGCTGGAGAAGAACGGTGTCCAGGTTCCAGGGATTCAGAAGGTGAGCAGCGTGTCCCGGTCCGACGTACGCTATTTCCGTCCGGAAGACGAGGCGGAAGCTCGGGAAATCGCCAAGCTTTTGATCGAGTATCTCGCCCCGGGAGCCACCCTCCAGACCAAGCTGATCAAGGGGTTCGAGAACCAGGTCCCTGGACAGCAGTACGAGATCTGGTTCGCTCCGGACGCGTTGAGAAGTCCTGAAGCTTTGAGCGGGCTCGCACCCAAGACAGATCCCGGGAAGTCGACAGGGACGGATGAGGATATTTTTGTCTTCAAAGCAATGCCTGAGGGATCATCCCTCAGTCTCACGCTTGCCGACCCGTCGTCCAAAGTCGTGGCAGCGGCCAGCGTGCGGGGCACCTCCGGAAGAGAAACCACCCTTTCCGATGCTCAGCTTCGACAAGGGATCAACGTTCCCGTGGGGGGGGATGACAATGTCATCGTCGTCGTCCGTTTACTGTTCTCCGGCAGGAATGAAGAATCCGTCACGATTCAGGCTCAGCTCAACAATCCCGACGGCCAGCCACAGAAAGATTACGCGCGGAAGGTCTCGGGAAGCCCCGGAAAAATCAAGCTGGTGACTTTATTGATCGCTGGAGACAAGGAAAAAACATGAACCAACACGAGAGGACATGCCCATGGCGACGCCCTTTGAGAGTGCCCAACTGATCCTCAAGCTCTTCGAGCTTCGACGGGAGCCTGTCCTTCGCGAGGCTCGGACCTGGTTCGTTCGTGAGTTCCACCCCGAGACGATCGACGACGTCAAGGCCGCGCTGGCCAGCGAGCACAACCCCAAGATCCGGATGGTCGTCGGCTACTGGGACATGGCCGCGTCGCTGGTCACGCATGGCGCGATCGACCGGCAGATGTTCCTGGACGCCAATGGCGAGATCTTCGCCACCTTCTCCAAGATCCACCCGCTGCTGGCCCAGATCCGCGAGATCGCCACCGTTCCCGGGTTTGCCCAGCATCTCGAAGACGTCGTGCTGTCCGCTCCGGGCATCGAGCCGCGCCTGGAGGCTCTCCGCCAGCGTTTCAAGCCCAGGCCGGAGGCGTCGGCGAGCCCGGAACCCGTGCCGCCGCGGTGACCCCAGGCAAGGTATGGTTGAGATCATCGACTTGAGCCAGGAGATCTTCTCGGGCATGCCGGTGTTTCCCGGCCTTCCGGAAGTGGCGATCACCCTGCACGTGTCGCATGAGCAGTGGGACGGCATCGCCGGGAGTGACGTCGTTTCCCCCGCCGTGAACCGGCTGGATCTAGGCGAGCATACGGGGACCCACGTCGATGCCATCAACCACATGGCACGTCCGTACCGGGGACAGTCGATCGATACGATGCCGCTGGCGACGTTCTATACGGAGGGCCTCTGTCT
>CAXTNS010000482.1:0-1000 GCA_964245465.1 uncultured Thermoanaerobaculia bacterium | reverse complement strand
CCACAAAGGTCTGCTGGAGTTGATGGAGCCCGCGGATCTGGAGCGCGCGCTCTCCAAGACGGGCCTTGAAATCAAGCGGGGGGATACGGTCCTGCTGTATACGGATCATTACCGGCGCGCCTTCGGGACCCCTGATTGGTACAGGGGACCGGGGATCAGCGTTGACGCGGCGCGCTGGCTGGGCCGGCAGGGGATCGCGGCTTTCGGCGTGGAGACGATGTCGCCGGGTGTGGTCGACGTTTCCAACAAGGAAGTGCATCACGTTTGCGGGGAGTTGGGTTTCACGCACTACGAGAACATGGTCAATCTGCACCGGCTCGTCGGCCGCGGGCGTTTTCGCTTCATCGGCCTGCCGCTCAGGATCCGTGGTGGAACCGGCTCGCCCGTGCGGGCCGTCGCCGTCTTCGAGGGGTGAGGTCAAGGATGGCCGCCCCGGTGCTCACGGCCCGCCAGCTCAACCGCGCCCTGCTCGCCCGGCAGATGCTGCTCGCGCGGGAAGACAGGACGGCTCGGGCGGCCGTCGAGAGGCTCGCGGGGTTGCAGGCGCAGTTGGCGCGGCCTCCGTTCGTGGGGTTGTGGACGCGCCTGGAGGGCTTCCGCCGCGGCGACCTCCTCGATTTGCTGAACCGGCGCGAGGTCGTCCGCGTGACGGCCATGCGGGGCACGCTGCACCTGATGTCCGCCGCGGATTACCTGAGCCTGCGGGGTACCCTGCAGCCGATGCTTTCCCGGGGCATGCAGTCGATCCTCCGCGAGCGGGCGACGGCGCTCGACCTGGAGGCTCTGGAGGAAGAAGGGCGCGCCTTCTTCGGCGCTACCCTGGCGACGTTTGAGGCCCTGCGGGACCATTTGAAAGAGAAGTTTCCGGAGGGGGATGAACGCGCGATGGCCTACGCGATCCGCATGCACCTGCCGCTGGTCCAGATGCCGGAGAATACGAAGTGGGGGTTCTTCGCGCACGCGGAGTTTGCCCGCGCCGACATGTGGCTGGGCAGGAAGG
>CAXTNS010000481.1:4200-5550 GCA_964245465.1 uncultured Thermoanaerobaculia bacterium | reverse complement strand
GGCCAAGGACGGCAATGCGCTGTTCTCGCTGGGCCTGCTGCAGGTGGTCGACGGAGGCGAACTTCAAGCCGTAGACCCTCTGGAGGCCGAGGAGGCCGTCTTCGCGGCCCACGAATTCGTGGCCGAAGCCGCCGTGGAGGGTCTTGGAGATGCGGGCGAGGTCCGAGATCGTGGAGAGGTGCTCGCGCTCGGCCAGCTCTCTCGGGACGGCGATCTCCCAGGAGTTCTCGAAGCCCAGAGGCGCGATCCACCAGAGGTTCCAACGCCGCAAGAACTCGGAGCGGACCCGGTTGAGCGTCTGTTCCGGTTCCCCCTTGGCCGTCTCGCCCAGGATGGACACCAGCCCCGTACCCGTGTACTCGGGGTAGACGTCGATGGCTCCGTTCTTCAAGGCCTCGAAGCAGACCTGGGTGCCGGCGAGGTTCAGACGGCGCTCCACTTCCAGGTCCGTGCGGCTTTCGAGGAGCTGGGCGAACATCTCGGCGAGCAGGCGGCTCTCCTCGAAGTTTTTCGAGCCCACGACGACACGGTCGGCGGACTGGAGAGGAGCGGCGAGGAGAAGGAGGACGGCGAAGATCCTACGCACGCCGGATCTCCAGGAGAGCTTGAACGTAGGGATCGGCGGGGTGCTCGGCCAGCTCCGACGGGAGGCCGAGCTGGAGGAGACGGCCGTTCCTCATGACGCCAATCCGGTCGGCGAGACGGAAGGCCTCGGCTAAGTCGTGGGTCACGAGGACGGCGGTCTTCCTAAGAGTCTTCTTGATCTCCAGGAACTGGCGGTGAAGCTCCAGACGGGTCAGGGCGTCCAGGGCTCCGAAGGGCTCGTCAAGGAGGATGACAGGTGGATCGGCGGCCAGGGCGCGGGCGAAGGCGACCCGTTGGCGCTGGCCTCCGGAAAGCTCGGAGGGATGGCGGCGGGCCTGGACGTCGGAAAGCCCGACGAGCTCCAGCATCTCTTTCGTCCGGGCCTGCCGGCGGCTGCTGCAGGTGACGACGAAGAAGGACATCGTCCAGGAGCCGGGGGACCAGCTCGACATTCCGTTCAATCGACCAATGGGGAATCAGGCCGCCGTCCTGGGGGACGTAGCCGATCCGCCGGCGCAGGTCGATGGGATTGGCTTCGGACACCGGCCGTCCTTCAACGCGGACGGTGCCGGCCGAGGGCTCGACCATGCGGTTGAAGGTGCGCAGAAGGGTAGTCTTGCCCGAGCCGCTCTCGCCCACCAGGGCCACGGTCTCTCCCGGATGGACCGCCAGGGTTACCCCGGCGAGCGCTTGGGTACCGTCCCCATAGGTCTTGGCGACGTCCACCGCTTCCAGGATGGGCTCGGAAGGCACGGCGGGTAGTGT
>CAXTNS010000481.1:0-4190 GCA_964245465.1 uncultured Thermoanaerobaculia bacterium | reverse complement strand
CCTCTGGTTGCTACGATGCCGCAATGAAGAGCGAACACCTGCGATTCCCCGGCGCCCAGGGACAGGAGCTTGCGGCGCGTCTGGACAGCCCGGTGACGGTGCCCGCGGCCTATGCCCTCTTCGCGCACTGCTTCACCTGCTCGAAGGACCTGAAGGCCGTAGGATGGATCAGCCGCGCCCTGGTCGAGCGGGGCATCGCCGTGCTGCGCTTCGACTTCACGGGCCTTGGCGAGAGCAAGGGAGAATTCGCGGCCACCGATTTTTCCTCGAACCTGGAGGACTTGGTGGCGGCGGCGGACTTCTTGCGCCGGGAGCGGGAGGCGCCGAGGCTACTGGTGGGGCACAGCCTGGGGGGCTGCGCCGTGCTGGCGGCAGCCGAGCGGATCTCGGAGGCGCGGGCGGTGGCGACCCTCGGCGCTCCCAGCGACACCGAGCATGTAAAGAACACCCTCGTCCACATCGCTCCCGACCTCGAAGCGAGGGGTGAGGCCGAGGTGGACCTGGGCGGCGGTCGGACGTTTCGCATCCGCAAGCAGCTCCTGGACGACTTGGAGGAAGACCACCTGCGGGGCGTCCTGGAGAGGCTGCACAAGGCCCTCCTCATCTTTCATTCGCCGGTGGACAAGGTGGTGGGGATCGACCAGGCCCGACGGCTGTTCGAGATGGCTAAACATCCCAAGAGCTTCGTCTCGCTGGACACGGCGAATCACCTGCTGACGGACGAGCGGGACGCCCGGTACGCAGGGGATGTCCTGGCCGCCTGGTCGAGCCGGTACCTGGAGGGCGTACAGCCGGACGTGACGGCGGAGCCCGAGATCGGCAAGGAGGGAGAGGTGGTGGTGACGGGCGGCGCGAGCGGCTTCGTCCAGGACATCGTGGCCCACCGCCACCGGCTGACGGCCGACGAGCCCCAGGAGGTGGGCGGCACGGACGCGGGGCCCACGCCCTACGACCTGCTGCTGGCGGGCCTGGGCGCTTGCACGTCGATGACGCTTCGCCTCTACGCCAACCACAAGAAGCTGCCCCTGGAGAGCGTCCGGGTGACGCTGCGCCACGCCAAGATCCACGCCGAGGACTGTGCCCGTTGCGAGACGGAGAAGGGGAAGATCGACCGCATCGAGCGCGAGATCGAGGTGATCGGCCCCCTGACCGAGGAGCAGCGCCTGCGCCTGCTCGAGATCGCCGACAAGTGCCCGGTCCACCGGACGCTGGAGTCGGAGATCGAGGTCGTCAGCCGCCTGATCTGATGCCAAGCGGAGGAGCGGCCTCCCGAGGGATCACCCCCGTCTCCGGCAGATGACAGGCGTTCGGTCCTCCGGACGCCCTGGTCCTGCCCTCTCAGCATCAAAGTACTGAAAATAAAGGAACGGAACCGCTTTGCCCGGGCTGGCACGGTTCGTGGAATCCTAAGAAAGGCAAGGAGAAAGCAATCTCCTCTCCCTCCGGTGCCGGGGCAGGTTTAAATGCCCTCCGCCTGTCCCGGCCCTCTTTTTTCTCCTCCTGATCCCGGAACCTTGCCTCTATCCCCCAACCCTCTGTAGAGTCTGCATGCGCCCGCGGGTTGCCGTGGAGACGCACTAAGCTCTTTTGTTTCAATATATAGCCGCTCATCGATGGTTCTTCACGCCTCTGATCCTGATCCAGTGAGCTCGAACGCCGAGGGGGAGCCGTGTATCCTCGAGCGCTCTGAGCACCCGATCTCGCGCCGGTTCATCGACAAGAACGCCCTCAAGGTCCTCTACCGCCTCCACAACGCGGGCTACAAGGCCTGTCTGGTGGGCGGGAGCGTGCGCGACCTGATGATGGGCCGCACGCCCAAGGACTTCGACGTGGGCACCAACGCCCGTCCCAACGAGGTGCGGCGCCTGTTCTCGAACTCGCGGATCATCGGCCGGCGTTTCCGGCTGGTGCACGTCTTCTACCACGACGGCAGCGTCGTGGAGGTCTCGACCTTCCGCCGCGATCCGGACCCCGAGGAGCAGCGGGGCGAGCCGGGCGAGCTGCTGATCACCAGCGACAACGCCTACGGCACCCCCCGCCAGGACGCCTTCCGCCGCGACTTCACGATCAACGCGCTGTTCTACAGCGTCGCCGACTACTCGGTGATCGACCACGTCGGGGGCATCGAGGACCTGGAGAAGAAGCTCGTCCGGGCGATCGGCGATCCGGACGTGCGCTTTCAGGAAGACCCCGTGCGCATGTTGCGCGCCTGCGAGTTCGCGGGGCGGCTGGGGTTCGGCATCGAGGCCCGTACGCAGGAGGCGATCCACCGCCAGAGCAAGGAGCTGGCGAAGGCCTCGCCGGCGCGGGTGACGGAGGAGATCGTCCAGCTCCTCAAGTGCGGGCGGGCCGGAGCGGCCATGCAGTGGATGCTGGAGCTGGGCCTGCTGGAGGTGCTGCTGCCCGAGGCCTACGCCATGCTGACGGCGGGCGCCCGTGGCCTGGGGGACTTCGGCCAGATCCTGCCGGTGCTCGACAGCATGGTGGCCGAGGAACGGCCTCTTTCCGACACCGCCCTGCTGGCGGCGCTGCTGCTGCCCAAGATCTTCCTTCGCCGGATCGACATGGAGACCCAGGCCGGCCGGCCAATGTCCCGGGCCGCTCTCGAGGAGATGATCCAGGAGGAAGTGGCCCCCTTCTTCGCGCGCCTGACGCTCTCGAACCTCCGGGCCCAGCAGGTGATTCATGCTTTGGTTGGCTTCCAGCGCCTGTGCGAGCCCCGCTGGTCTCCCCACGAGCGGGTACGCTTCGCCCGCAAGCCCTATTTCGATGACGCCCTGCTGCTCTTCGAGATCCTCGTCCAGGCGACGGGGGAGGGGCACGAGGCGCTGGCGGAGTGGCAGGCCGCGGCGCGCCGCCGGCCCCCCCTCAAGGCTCCTGCCGAGAGCGAATCGCGGGAGGCGCGCCCCCGTCCGCGCCGCCGCCGCAGGCGCCGCAGCCCCTCCTTGTGACACGTTTCACAAACTGGCCGGGATTGGCATAGGATAGGAGCCGGTCCGAGCTTCCGAGAGGAATACCCATGGCCTGGTTTACTGATCTCTACCGATCCGCAGTGGGCAAGAAGGCGGTGATGGCAGTCACCGGCATCATCCTCTTCGGCTTCGTGCTCATCCACATGATCGGCAACCTGAAACTGTACGAGCCGGGAGAGTACTGCGCGTACCTCGACGCCTCCGGCACCTGCGCCTCCAAGCCGATTCCATACCTCGATGCTTACGGCGAGTTTCTCCGCAACGTCGGCGGGCCTGCCCTGCCCGCCAGCGGCGCTCTGTGGATCGTCCGCGCCATTCTGTTAGCCGCCGTGATCCTCCACATCTGGGCGGCGTGGCAGGTGTCGCGGCTGAGCCGGGACGCGCGCCCCCGGGGCTACGTCAGCTCCCCCAAGAGGCATACCGACTACGCGTCCCGCACCATGCGCTGGGGCGGGGTGATCATCCTGCTCTTCATCATCTACCACCTGCTGGACTTCACCACCGGCACCCTCAATCCGGGCTTCCAGCCGGGAGAGGTGCGCCGCAACATGCTGGCGAGCTTCAGCGTCTGGTACGTGTCGTTGTTCTATATCGTGGCGCAACTGGCTCTGGGCCTCCACCTCTACCACGGCCTGTGGAGCCTGTTCCAGTCGCTGGGGTGGAACCATCCGCGGTTCAACCGCTGGCGCAGCGGCTTCGCCCACGCCTTCGCCTGGATCATCACCCTCGGCAACATCTCGTTTCCCCTGGCCGTGCTGACCGGCCTGGTGCGCTAGGAGCTCCGCCATGAAGCTCGACGGCAAGATCCCTTCCGGTCCTCTGGAAAGCAAGTGGGACGAGCACAAGGGGCACGTGAAGCTGGTGAACCCCAACAACAAGCGGAAGTTCACCATCCTGGTGGTGGGCTCCGGGCTGGCCGGCGCCGCGGCCTCGGCCAGCTTCGCCGAGCTGGGCTACAACGTGAAGTGTTTCTGCTTCCAGGACTCGCCCCGCCGCGCCCACTCGATCGCCGCCCAGGGCGGCATCAACGCCGCCAAGAACTACCACAACGACGGCGACAGCATCTTCCGGCTCTTCTACGACACCATCAAGGGCGGCGACTTCCGTGCCCGCGAGGGCAACGTCTACCGGCTGGCCCAGGTGTCGGTCAACATCATCGACCAGTGCGTGGCCCAAGGTGTGCCCTTCGCGCGTGAGTACAGCGGCTATCTCGACAAC
>CAXTNS010000480.1:0-5556 GCA_964245465.1 uncultured Thermoanaerobaculia bacterium | reverse complement strand
GCGCCCCGAAGGTCGCGTTGGTCAACTCCACGATGGCCACCCACTACTTTCCGCTTGCCTTCGCCACGCCGGAACAGCCGCGCGAAGAATTCGCCGATCCGGGTGACCACCCGGGCCGGCGACCAGTCGTCGAAGGTGCTGTAGGTCACGGGCGTACCGATCAGGGTCAGGATCAGCGACAGGAGCTGGCCGCCCAGGATCACCGAGCCGATGGCCCGGTTGGTGCCCGCGCCCGTGCCGCTCGAGGCCACCAGCGGAATCATGCCGGCCACGAAGGCGAGCGTGGTCATCAGGATGGGCCGCAACCGGTCGCGGTTCGCCTCCCGGATGGCCTCCGCCCTCGGCATCCCCAGCGCCCGCAGACCGTTCGTATGATCGATCTGCAGGATGCTGTTCTTCTTCACGATGCCGAACAGCACGAGGATGCCCAGCATCGAAAAGATGTTGACCGACTGGTTCAGCATCACCAGCGCCAGCAGCGCGAACGGCACCGTCATCGGCAGCGACAGCAGGATCGTGAACGGGTGCAGCCAGCTCTCGAACTGCGCCGCGAGGATCAGGTACATGAAGATGATCGACAGCAGGAAGGCGATCATGAACGAGACAAACGCCTTGCCCTGCTCTTTCGAACGCCCGGTGAGGCCGTAGGAGAAGCCCGCCGGCATCTTCAGCTCGGCCGCCGTGCGGTTCAGGGTGTCGAGCGCCACCTGCGACGAAAAGCCCGGCTGCATGTTGGCCGTGACCATCACCTGCCGCCGCCGGTTCAGGCGGTTGATCAGCGACGGCCCCGTGCCCTCTTCCAACCTCACCACGTCGCGCAGCGGCGCCGTGCCCAGGGAGAGCGAGGGCACCTTCATGGCCGCAATGGCCGCCGGGTTGTTGCGGTCCCCCTCTTCGGCCCGCACGTGGACCTCGTACTCCTCGCCGCCCTCGAAGTAGGAGGTGGCCTTCTGGCCACCCACCAGGACGTTGAGCGAGCCGGCAATGTCCTGCACACGCACGCCCAGGTCGGCCGCCTTGTCGCGGTCGATCTGCACGCCCAGCTCCGGCTTGCCGACGATGAAGTTGGTGTCCACGTCGGTGGTGCCCGGCACCTTGGCCAGCGCCGTCTTGAGCGTCTGCGCATACTCGTTGAGCTTGTCGAGATCGGGGCCGCCGATCCAGAACATGATCTCGTTGTCCACGCCGCCGCCGAAGGCCGAGACCTGGGCCACCTGGGCGCGCAGGTCGAGCGCCTGATACTGGGGCAGGATCTCCTCGCGCACCCGCTGCATCAGCTCGAACTGATCCAGATCACGTTTCTTGGGATCGCTGAGCTGCACGTAGACGGACCCCAGGTTGAGCGTTCTCTGCGGATCGTCGCCGATGGTCACCACCGTGGTCACCACACCGGGGAGCTTGCGCACGCGGGTGGCAATCGATTCCAGGATGGTCTGGGTCGTCTGGAGGTTCGCGCCCTCGGGGGCGCGCACCACCACCTGGAATTGTGATTCATCGTCGTTGGGCAGGAAGTTCTTGTCCACCACCATGAACAGCGGAATGGTGGAGAGGAACACCAGGATCATGACGATCACCACCACCCAGCGGTGGGCCATGGACCAGTCGAGCAGGCGAATGTAGCCACGCTCGACGCGGGCGTAGAGCCCCTTCTCGCGCGTGCCCTTCTGATGACTATCGCCGGCATCTTTCGTCTTGAGCCACCGCGACGACATCATGGGCGTCAGGGTAAAAGAGACGAGCAGCGAGACGGCGATCGCGAACGCCATCGTAATGCCGAAGGAATACATGAACCGGCCCACGATGCCGCCCATGAAGGCCACGGGCAGGAACACCGCGATCAGCGACAGGCTGGTCGCGAGCACGGCGAGGCCCACTTCCTTGGTGCCCTGGATGGCCGCCTCCCGGGCCGTCATCTTCTTCTCTTCCATGAAGCGGAAGATGTTTTCGAGCACCACCACCGCGTCATCGATCACGATGCCCACCGCGAGCGTCAAGGCGAGCAGCGTGATCACGTTGAGCGTGAAGCCCATGTACTGCATGGCCGCGAAGGTCGCGATCAGCGAGCTGGGGATGGCGACCGCCGCGATGATCGTGGGCCGGAAGCGGCGCAGGAAGAGCCACACGATGAAGGCCGCGAAGATCGAGCCCACGACCAGGTGCTCTTTCACCGCGTCCACGGCGGCGACGATGAATTTCGACTGGTCGCGGACGATCTCCGCGTGCCAGCCCTTCGGGAGCTGGCCTCTCAATTCCTCGAAGCGCTCCTTGATCTGTTCCACCACCGCGATGGTGTTGGTGCCCGACTGCTTGCGGATCTGGAGCACCACGGCCGGCTTGCCGCCCACGGAAGCGATCGATTCGGCGTCCTCGACGCCGTCCTCGATGCGGGCCACGTCGCGCACCCGCACGGACGCTTTTACCAGAGAACCGTTACGGGTAGAGACCGGCAGGCGGCCGAAATCCTCGGGAGTACCCACGCGACCATAGGTGCGCAGCGTCAGGTCGCGCCGCTCCTGGGTCACCTTGCCGCCCGGGATCTGCACGTTCTGCGTGGCGAGCGCGTTGACCACGTCCGCGGCCGTGAGCCCCAGGCTGTCGAGCTTCGCCGTGTCGGTGACGACGTTGATCTGCCGCAGCCGGTCGCCCACCAGCTTGACCTGGCCCACGCCCGAGACGGTCTCCAGGCGCCGTTTGAGCACCCGGTCCGCGTACTCCGAGATCTCCCGCTGCGAGGCCGGGCCGGAGAGCGCGATCGAGACCACCGGGTCGGCGTCGGCGTCGACCTTTTCGATGATCGGCGGATCGACGTCCGCGGGCAGCTCGGCCAGGATGGTGTTGACCTTGTCGCGCACCTCCTGGGCCGCCACGTCGCCGTCCTTCTCCAGGGCGAACTGGATCTGGATGAACGAGACGTTCTCTGACGAGGTCGAGATCAACTCGTCGATGCCGCTGATCGTGTTGACCGCCTCCTCGATCTTGTCCGTGACCTCGGTTTCGACTTCCTCGGGCGCGGCGCCCGGCAGCACGGTCGTGACCACCACGAAGGGGAAGTCCACGTTCGGGAAACGGTCCACCCCGAGCTGGATGTAACCGAAAAAGCCCACCACCACCAGCGCGAGGATGATCACCGTCGCGAAGACGGGGCGGCGGACGCAGATTTCAGCGAGTTTCTGCACTGGACACCTCCGCTCCCAGAGCTGATCCCAGATCAACGCGGGCGAACAGCCCGGGGCGCAAACGCCCGTCCGCGTTGGGGAACTCGGCTTCGGCGAAGAACGTGCGCGTCGAGGGATCGATCACCCCACCCACCGTCTTGATCCGGCCCCGGAAGACCTCCACACGATAGGGATCGACCCGGGCCGCCACCTCCTGGCCGGTCTTGAATTCGCCCAGGAACCGCTCGGGCACGCTGAAGCGCAGCTTGAGGGGCGCCGTCTGCACGATGACGAAAGCCACCCCGGCGTCGCCGAGGTGCTCTCCCACGTCCGTACGGCGCTCCGCAACCACGCCCGTCATGGGTGAGCGGATTACCGAGTCTGCCAGGCGCTGCTTCGCCGTGGCGAGCGCCACCTCGGCCGACCGTTGCGCTGCCACGGCTTGGTCGAGCGCCGCTTGGGAGCGGTCGAACGTCGCCTGCGGGATCGACTCCGTGGCGAGCAGGCCTTTCTTGCGGTCGAGCTCGCGGCGGGCGTCCGCCTCGGCCGCCCTGGCGCGGGCGAGGTCCGCCTCGGCTCCCTGGATGGCGAGCCGGGCGTAGTCCGTCTCCATCGTCAGCAGGGTCTGGCCCCGGCTCACCCGCGAGCCCTCGTCCACGTACACGGCGGCCACCCGGCCCGGCATCTTGGGCGCCACCTCGGACTTCGACGGCGAGACGAACTCGCCCGTGGGCTGGAGCTTCGAGAGACTCGTCTCCTCCTCCTGGGCAGCAGCCGCCGGCGTCTCCTTCGGCTTGGCGAGATCCGCCACGTCGGCCGGCAGCGCGGGCGGAGCGGCCTGCTGGGCCGGCTTCTCCGTCTCGGCCTTCTTATCGGAAGCGCAGGCCGTGGCCACAAGCAGGGCCGCGGCGAGCGCGAGCATTTTGATTTTCATTTCGTGCCCTCCTCAAGGGAGATCAGACTCTTCAAGGTTCCGGCCGCAAACCACACGGCGAGCTCCGCCCGGTCGCGGTCCAGGGTGCTGGTCACCACGGCCCGCCGCGCCTCGGCGAGCGAGCTCTCGGCGGACTGGAGGTCGAGCGACGTCGCCTCCTGCGCCCGGTACAGCTCAAAGCTCTGTTTGTATTCAGCCTCGGCCGCGGCGAGCTGGTCCTTGGCGAGAGCCAGCGACTTCTCGGCCGTCCGCACGTTGAGCAACGCCTGGAGCACGTCTTCCCGCACGGCCCGTTTCCGCTCGGCCAGGGCGATCTCCGCCTGCTGACGGCGCGCCTCAGCGGTCACAACCCGCGAGGCGATCTCGCCGCTGTCCCAGATCGGCAGGTTCAGGTTGACCGAGAACGAACCGTATTGAGACGCGGGGAACTCCGCCCGCTGGCTGATGTAGCTGGCTTCGGCGCGCACCACGGGCAGACGCGCCGCCTTCTGCTTCTTGACCTCGAGCTGGTTGATTTCCAGCGCAAGCTCGGCGTCCCGGACCTCCGGGCGGTTCTCCTGGGCCCGCCGGATCAGCTCCTCGGTATCTGGCATCGAAGGAAGGTCGAGCTTCGGCGCCGTCACCTCGAGCCGTGCTCCGGGCATATCGTCCAAGGCCAGGCCGAGCCGCAGCCGGCTCGCCGCGGTCTCACGCCTCTGCTCGGCCGCCGCGATGGCGCGCTCCACGGACTTCATGTCCGTTTCGGCCCGCAGCACGTCCACCCGCGTTACCTCGCCGGCCTCATAGAACGCCTGCGACTGCTTGCGCCGGCGCCCGGCCACTTCCAGGTTGCCGCGCTCCACCGCGAGCAACGCGTCGGCCGAGACCACCTCCAGATAATCCGACGCGGCGTTCACGACCACGTCCTCTTCGCTCTGGCGCACGCCCTGGCCGAGCCGCTCTATGTTGAGCCGCCCCTGGCGGATCGCCTTCAGCTCGCGGCCTCCGGCGTAAAGCGGCTGGCGCAGGGTTACGTCATAGCGCCAGTCGTTCTCCGGCAACACCGTCGCGCGGAAGCCGTTGGCCTCGAAAGCCACCTCTTCGCTGTTCCTCGTAGCCGAGCCGTTCAGCTCCACCCGAGGCAGGATGGCCGAACGGAGCTGGCGGAGCTGCGCCTCCGAGACGCGGACCTCGGCCCGGGCCGTCTCCGTCGCCGCGTTGGCCGTAAGAGCCCGCCGCAGGGCCTCCTCGAACGTCAGGGTCTGGACAGGCTCCTGGGCGCGGGCGGCAGGCGGCAAAAACGTCAATAGCGAGAGCGCCAGAACGATGCTCGCCCGGTTCCTCGCTTCATTCTTCTTGGATGTCATGGGATTCACCCTTCGACTCCTTTCCTCACATGTTGGAGCCTATGGGGAGGGAAGGCGTAGTTCCCATTCGCCGAACGGCGGATTTTGCGGCGTATTGCCCTAAAATTTGTTCCATGCGCCG
>CAXTNS010000479.1:5161-5570 GCA_964245465.1 uncultured Thermoanaerobaculia bacterium | reverse complement strand
GCACGGGATCGTAGACGCCCTCGTACGCCTCGTCCCGGGTGAAGACGTGCGCCACCGGCTTCTCCCCCGTCGCGTCGTCGACGAAGGCCTCCAGGCCCTGCTTGATCTGCTGCACCACCTGCTGGTACTCGGCCCCGGGGTTGACGATCCCCTTGGCTTCCCGGCCCTTGAGGTTGACGTAGATCTGCCCCAGGCCGAGCGCGTAGGCCCTGGTCTTCGACCAGTCGACGTTGGTGAAGAAGTCCCCCTGGTCGAAGAGGTCTTCCAGGTTCTTGCGGCCGGGCTGCTCGCCGTTCAGGGTCATGAAGCCGTTCTTGGCCAGCCAGGTGTTGTAGTTCATGCCCCGGCGGAAGGAGGCGAAGCCGTGGTCGGAGACCACCATGAGGGCCGCTTCCGGGTGCTTCTGCAT
>CAXTNS010000479.1:0-5151 GCA_964245465.1 uncultured Thermoanaerobaculia bacterium | reverse complement strand
GTCCACGACCTTCAGGCGCTTCTCGCCGAGCGGCTGGCCGCACCGTCCGCCGTGTAGAGCGGGTGCTTGGGGTCGAAGTAACGGAACATCATGTGCTGGACGCGGTCGGTGAACTCGAAGTAGTGCACCAGCACGTCCCAGTCGTCCCGGGCGAGGAGCCCGTCCAGGATCTCCTTGTCCTTGTCCACCGTCTGCTTCACGTCGTCGAGGAACGTCTGCTCGTCGATGGTGCCGGAGGTGGGCGACCAGGTGTCGATCATCCAGCCCCGGGTCTTGAACAGGCCGTAGTCGTGGGTCAGGTCGTGCACGAAGCCCGCGGGCATGGTGATGTTGAAGCCCGGGGGGAGGTTCTCGGGATCGAAGTCGATCGGCGAGAGGTAGAGCCGCACCTCGGGGTCGATCGACAGCAGCTTGAACCTGCCGATGCCTTTGACCTTGATGAGGGAGTTGAAGGGGAAGGTGAACCGCTGCCAGCCGCTCCACTGGCCCGGCTTGAGCGTGACGTCGTTGCCCGAGACCTGGATGCGGACGCTCTTGCGGTCCTCCGCCACCGTCAGGGTCATGGGGATCTTGATGATCTCCTTCGGCCCCTTCCCCTTGGGAAACAGCTCGTTCGGCGGTCCCGGGATCTCGGTCTCGACGGTGCCGCGGTTGTCCACCAACTCGACGACCTCGACTTTGAAGTCGCCGCCGCCCTTAGGCGTGAAGAACAGCTCCGAGGTGAAGTAGAAGGGCTTGCCGATGCGGCCGGACAGGTCCGGCACGCCGAGGCCCGAGAGGAGCTCGCCCTTGTCAAAGTCCTTGGGCGGGAAGGTCACGGGGATGCGCATCACCGTCACCCGCTTGCCCTGCTGTCCCAGGAGCTTCCAGAAGGTGTCGCCCTGCTGGTTGTTGATGGCGATGGGCCGCGACACGGGCAGCAGCCGTGCCGCCGCCATGCCGGAGCCCACGCCGGCCGCGATCCCCAGGACGATGGCCACGGCCGCGGCCACGACCCAGCGCAGGCGGAAGAGCTTGAGGAGCAGGAGGAACAGGAGCGCCACCACGGCGGCGGCGATCAGCCCCACGATCCAGCCGTTGTTCGCGCCGAAGAGGAAATCCGCCCGGCCCTCCTCGCCCGCCGCGAAGGAGGGGCGATAGTCCTTCGGGTCCCGCTTGAGGAAGTCGAAAATGCCGTGCCGGCCCGGGTTGAGGCCGGTCGCGAAGGTCGACCAGGAGACCGGCGTCTGCGACGGGATCGTCGGCCGCAGCGGCGAGAAGGAGCCCTGGGACCGGAGCTTCGCGAGGTTCGGGAGCTTGCCCTCGTTCATCCACTGCTCGGTCAGCTTGGCATCCGCGCCGTCGAAGCCGAGGATGATCAGCTTCTTGTCGCCAGACTGCTGGGCGGACAGGGACGTGGACAGGCAGAGGACCGCAAGGAGGGCAAGGTACAGAGAGCGGGTCTTCAATGTCATCGTGACGGATTTCCAGAATCGGGCGTTGGCGGAAGCTTCGTAAGCCGGGGATTCTAGCAAAACGGGCCAGGAGGGCTCCGCAACCCGGTGCCGTGCGATAGCGTACAGTCCCTTGTACGGCGGAAACCTCCGATGAGTCGATCCTCCAGGATGTCCCGGCCCCTGCTGCTGCTCCTCCTCGGCGGCCTAGCCCTCGCGGCCGGGGTTGTCCTGGCGCGGTCCTGGCTGCCTGAATGGCAGCCCGTGGTGCGGGACGATTCCTTCTACGTTCAGCGCTATCGAGAGCTGGCCAAGAGGGCCGGGGTGCGTCTGTTGCCCGGAGAGCCGCGCGTGAGGTTGACCGTCAAGAAGGAGCGGGAAGACCGGGAGGCCGAGACCTTGAATCGCCTGGGAACCGGGCGAGCCGTGGCTCTGGGAGCGGGTGTGCTGATCAAGGTCACCCACTCTGGGACCCCCTCCGGCATCCAAGGAGCACGGCCCTTCGAGATCGAGATGTCTCCCGGAGGGCAGCCCCTGGCCCTGAGCTGGATGAGCGTGACGAAGCTCTTCAACAATATACGTCAGCCCCCGGCCGCGCCATCCCGGGAGAGCATCGCGGCACTCGCCCGCCTTCTTCTCACCCCCGGCGAGCGGCTGCGTCTAAGCCAGGAGGACGAGACCGGTTACGAGCTGCCGGGCAGCAATCCTCCCCAGCGGATCGAAGTCAGCGCGCCCAACAAGGAGGTTGTGAACATCCGGCGCGAGCTCATCGAGGACAAGTCTGACTCCGACGAGTCCTCCTTCTGGAAAATGCTCCCGCTGATCCTCTTCGTGATTGTGCCGCGCGCGGTCGGAGTCCTGACCGTGGTCATCCTGTTCTTCCGGCTGATCGCACAGAGGCGGATCGACTACGCCAACGGCCTGTTCCTTGGGGCGGTCAATTTCGTGGCCACCCTCGCCGGAGCGGCGGCCCTGCCCACGTGGACGGAGATTTTTGGACAGGCGTTCTCGGCCTTCCTCCTGAGTCTCTGCATCGTGGGCTACTGGTCGGTGTGCGAGTCCTATCTCCGCTCCCTTCAACCGGGATTTGCCACCGCTCTCGATTCGCTGCGCACGCGCCGGCTGGGACCCCGGGGCGGACGGGCTCTGCTCTTCGGTACCGGGCTCGGCGCGATGCTGGCGGGTCTCCGCCTGGGGATCTGCGCACTGGCGCAGGCGATCCCGGGCGCCTGGACCACCAAGCCGAGCCTGCGCCTGCCCTCGCTGGGGCAGGCGACTCCGTTCAGCGACGGCGCCCTGCTGGCGGCAGCCATCGCGCTTTCGCTGGCGCTCGCCCGGCGCTACGTCCCCGAACGCTGGGTCCCCTGGGTGGCGGCCGCTCTCGCGGGCTTCGTCCTGCCTCTGATCCTGGTGTCGCTGGGACCCACTCCGGCATGGCTGGCGGCCAACCTGGCGGTAGCAGTTTTCCTCCTCTGGGTGCTTTGGAGGTTCGGGCTCGCGGCCACCCTCGTGGCGTCGACGGCCTCATTCCTCCTGCCGGCGGCGGTCTTCTCGGGCCTCCACGCTTCCTGGCTGCCCTTGCAGTTCACTGTGACGGCAGGCTCTCTGGTCGCGTTCCTGGCCTTGGGCTGGATCGGACTCGGGCGCCCGGAGCAGATCGAGATCGAGGGACGCAGGGCGCCCGCCTTCATCCGGCGGATCGAGGAGGAACGGCGGCAGCGCTATGAATTGGATCTCCTCTCCCGTATGCAGCTCGGCCTGCTGCCCGACCGGGTGCCCGAGGTCTCGGGATGGGAGATCGCCGTGCGGTCCCTCCTCGCGACCGAAGCCGGGGGCGATCTCTACGACTTCCTGGACGACGAGGCGGGCGGCCTCTGGATCGCCGCAGGCGACGTGGCTGGCCACGGCTACTCCTGCTCGATCGCCCAGGCCATGACCGCCGCCTCGCTCGCCAGCCTGATCTGCGCGGACCAGACGCCTCCAGGCGTGCTGCAGAGGGTCGACCGGGTCCTGCGCAGGAACGGCGCCCACCGCCATTTCACGACCCTCGCCCTGATGCGGCTCGATCCCAGGACCGGCGCGGGACGACTCGCCAACGCCGGGCATCCCTTCCCCCTGCTCGTGCGGGACGGCGAGGTCTCGGAGATCGCCGCCACCGGGCTCCCCCTCGGCCAGGGACCGCGGCGCGAGTATCAGGAAACGCCGGTCGAGATCCCGCCGGGAGGCGTCCTCGTCTTCTGCTCGGACGGCCTCTTCGAGGGGACGGACTGGCAGGGAATCCCTTATGGCTACGACAAGCCGCGGGATCTGCTAGGGACGTTGGGAGGAAAACCCGCCGCCGAGATCCTCGAAGCCCTCTTTGCAGACTGGCGCCGGCATCTCGGGGCTCAAGAGCACCAGGACGACACCACCGTCGTGGTCATCAAAAGGCTGTGACGGCAGGGAACGCCTCATTCCCCACTTCTCGGATCGTCAGACGAGGGGGAATGGCTTCGCTGAAGGCTGAACGCGGCGTTCCCCATCCCTCGGATCTCACCACGAGGAGGGAATGCGGTGTTCCCCGCTCTTACAAGGCGTGATCGGCGGGGAATTAAGCGTTCCCCGCCTCCACAAGAGCCAGCGAGCAGGGAATGAAGCATTCCCTCCTCTTCAAGAGACGCGAGAAGGGGGGAACGAAGCTTTTGCGGCTCCAACAATGCGCGGCCAGGAGGAAACGAGGCGTTCCCCCGGTTCAACGAGACGCGATCAGGGGGAACGGGGCGTTCCCCGTCCACCACGAGGTGCAAGAAGGGGGAATGAGGCATTCCCCGGCAGGCGGCCGACGGGAAAGCACATCGGCCCCTGCCTCTTGCCTTCCTCGGCTCGTCTCCAGTATAAGAGCCGGTGTTCTCAATAGAGATGCCGGGGGAGTTCGTGGCGGACCACGACAACAGTTACAAGCTGCTGTTCTCGCATGCCGAAATGGTCGCGGATCTGCTGCGCGGATTCATCCGCGAGGACTGGGTCCGGAAGCTGGACTTCACTTCCCTGGAGAAGGTCGGGGCGGGGTACGTCAGCGACGGCATGCGCGGCCGGGAGAGCGACGTCGTCTGGCGGTTGCGCTGGCAGGACAGCGACCGGTGGATCTACGTCTACCTCCTCCTGGAGTTCCAATCCACGATCGATCCCTTCATGGCCGTACGGGTCATGACCTATCTCGGCCTGCTCTACCAGGACCTCGTCCGCAACCGCCAGCTCACACCCTCGGGGAAGCTCCCCCCGGTGCTGCCGGTGGTTCTGTATAATGGAAAAGTGCCCTGGAGAGCCGCTCAGGACGTGGCGGAGCTGGTGGAAGCGGTTCCAGGAGGGCTGGAGCGGTACCGGCCGCGCCTCACCTATTGTCTGCTCGACGAAGCTCGGATGGCGGATTCCGAGCTCGAGTCGATCCGGAATCTGGCGGCGGCGCTGTTCCGGTTGGAGAAGAGCCAGGGACCTGAGGACGTCGAGAAGGTCCTCTCGGCCCTGATCGGGTGGCTGGAAGGGCAGCCCGAATTGCGGCGGGCCTTCACCATCTGGTTGGTCGAGGTCCTCCTCCCGGCTCGGCTGCCGGGCGAAAGGATCCCCCAGGTTGCGGATCTGCAGGAGGTCAAGTCGATGCTGGCGGAACGCGTCAAGGAATGGACCGAGGAGTGGAAGCAGGCGGGATTCCAGAAGGGATTCCAGGAGGGACGCCAGAAGG
>CAXTNS010000478.1:3437-5585 GCA_964245465.1 uncultured Thermoanaerobaculia bacterium | reverse complement strand
GTGCTGGAGGCGCTCAACCTCCAGGGGAAGGCGGACGCGCGGACGCGGGCCTTGTCGGGCGGCATGAAGCGGCGGCTGCTCATCGCGAAGGCGCTGGTGCACCGGCCGAAGCTGGTGTTCCTCGACGAGCCCACCGCGGGCGTGGACGTGGAGCTGCGGTACGACGTTGCCCAGGGCTCCCACGTTCAGCTTGTGGGGACGGAAGAGGCGCTCCAGGATCTGGCTGGCCTGGGCGATCTCCTCGATGAGGGTCGCCCGGTCGGCTGGCGGGAGATGGTGGATCTCCCGGACTCCTTCCCGCTCCGGGACCAGGATCAGCCAGGGGAAGCGGGAGTCTTTCATCAGCAGCACGCGGCAAAGGGAAAGACGGGTCACTTCGACGGTGTCGTGGGCAAGGGTGGGATGGAGGGCGAAGGACATGGCGGGATCCATCCTAACACCCGCCATGGGTCGAGGTGGGACCCGGGGGGGCCGCACCAGAGCCCGCCTCCCAGTGGATTCCGGCGGTGATCACATCACGCGCGGCTCTCCCGCAGGCCGGCCGCGGGCATCCCCACGGGCGCTTCCTGCCGCAGCTCGGCGAGCCGGGCGAGGGTGTAGGCGCCGACCGCCATGGCGAGGTCCCGCACGGCGACGTCGAACAGGCCCAGGGTGACGAGGTTGAGCGCGATGAGCACCAGCCACGCGGCGGCGATCCAGGCTCCGAGCCGCGTCCAGCGGGTGAGCACCATCAGGCCGACCACGATCTCGATGATCCCCACCGCGTACATGAACGTCTGCGCCGAGACCGGCAGCAGGTTCGCCACCCAGGGGCTGAGGTACTTCGGCCAGTCGGCCAGCAGGTTGAGGAACTTGTCGAGCCCCGCGAGGAGCGGGACCAGTCCATAGGTCAGCCACAGGGGCCGGTAGAGCGACTCCAGGTTCAGATTAGGCGAGGTTGCAGGCATTGAATCGTCCTCCTTTCGCCTGTACAGAGTCGCGAAGCCGGAGAACGTTACAGAGAGGCCTGGGCTCGAAGCTCGGGACGCCCACCCGGCATGCGTGGGCGTCCGAGCTCCGGAAACGGCAGGCTAGAACAGCGGGTCCGTGCTATTGAAGATGTGGCTCACGGCCGTGGTGTTGGTGGCGTGGCACTCGAAGCAGTTGATGCCCTGGCTGTAGGTCTCCATCGTCATGTTGGCCAGCTTGTTGGTTCCCACTTGCACGTTGGGATCGCTGGGATCGTGGGGGTCTTTGCCGAATTTCGTCCAGGTGGTGCCTATGTGGATGTAGTTTCTCCTCACGTCCGCAGGGTCGAGAAGCGACCGCACCGTGTTGTTGATGCTGATGACCTGGGCGTTCCCGCCCGCCGTGGAGCCAGTGCCGTTCAGGCCCCAGGGCATCTCTCTCCGGGTGTCGCTGGGGCTGATGGTGAAGGGGGGAGCCGACACGAGATGGCCGGGAAGAAAGTTGAGCGGCTTCATGTGCGGTACGTTGAACGGACCGGTGGATCCGTTCGAGGCGAACAGCCAGTCACCCGGGGCGTTCTCGTCGACATGTCCGGTGCCGCTCGGCTTCTTGCTGTAGTCGTATTCCGCCGTGGGACCGTTGCTCAGGTGCTCGAACGTGGCCCACAGCATCTCCGGATGACCCTTGGCGCTGCCAACGACGTGCATCCCGACCATTGCCAGCGTCGTGGTTTTCGTACCGTTCTGAACTCAATCCTTGGGTTCGCTCGTGTCATAGGTCGGCACGACCGCCTTCCTCTGGAGGAACTGGCGCGGAGCATCCAAGCTCGACGACTCGATCCACGACGTCTTGATCTCGATGGCCAGCGCCTCCGGATCGATCACGGGCGGCTGGCCGTTCGCGGCGGCAAAGTCCGTGATCGCGTCGAGATCGGCCTGGGTCACGGGGAATTTCGTACCGGGTGGAACGGAGGCACCCTGCATCGTGCGGTACAGGGCGAAGACGTTGTTCACGGTGAGGGCGTAGTAGACCAACGAACCGTTCTGTGCCATCAGGACTCTGCCGTCCGCCTGTCCCTGCTCGGTCTCCGGGAAGTTCCCGAACAGGTTGAGCGACACGATCGACTTGTCGTCGAGGGTGATCTGCTGGATCAGCTCGCTTCTGTCGAAGAACTTCAGGAGCTCGATCTTCTTCGCGAAT
>CAXTNS010000478.1:0-3413 GCA_964245465.1 uncultured Thermoanaerobaculia bacterium | reverse complement strand
CTGCAGAATGGCCCGCGGCGCCTGGATCGCCAGTCCGCTGGGATCGAACAGGACCGGCTTGCCGCTCTCCGTCCGGAATGCTCTGCCGATTTCCAGTTGATTTCCGTTCTGATCCGCCACCATCTGCCTGCGTTCCCGGGACATGACGGTGGGAAGGATCTCGAGGATCCGCAACGAACGCTTCTCCAGGATGACGGGCAGATCGAGCATGCCCTTCTGGGACGCGCGGAGGGTGAAGACCCGAAGGAAACCACGCGAATGGGGCACGAACTGCCTGCCGCCCATGGCGTCGGGAGGCGTCACGTCGTAAAACGCCGGCGAGTTCATGGTCAGCCCACCGCCGCCGCCGTACCGGGGCGGAGCGGGGGACGTCAGCCAGAGGAACATCTGCTCGGACCACTTATAGAAGCTGCAGTTGGGGATGTCGGGGAAGGCCACGCTGTCGGCGGGCTTGACGGCGCCGTTCAGCGACACGACCCCGGCGTCGAACCACGCGTTGAACTCCCCGGGGGTGAGCGAGGTGGCGCAGGTGGTTCCTGCGTCCGGTGGCACTGTCTGCTGCGTGAGCGCGTAGGCGATGCTGACGGCGAGAATCGTAGCCGCGACCGCGAGCACGAGTCTCTTGATCATAGGGCGGGTCATAAATCCTCCTTGGCCGGATTGACGGCGTGGCTCGCGCTCGCCGGCAAGGCTCGTGACGCAGCGCGATTGGGTCTGCCTATCAAGGCGACCGTCGCGGGGGTTCCACAACAATCGTTCTAGAATCGGGGGCAATGGAACCCGTCAACCTCTTCGAGCTCGAGGCCATCGCTCGCGAGAAGCTTGCCCGCGAGTCCTACGACTACTACGCCAGCGGCGCCCAGGACGAGGTCACGCTGCGCGAGAACCGCGCGGCCTACGACCGGCTCACCGTTGCCTGTCGTGTCCTGGTGGACGTCTCCCGGCGCGAGATGGCCACCACGGTGCTCGGCCAGCCGGTCGCCATGCCCATCGTCGTCGCCCCGACCGCGTTCCACGGACTCGCGACGCCCGAGGGCGAGCTGGCGACCGTGCGGGCGGCCGGCGCGGCGGGGACGGTGCTGATCCTCTCGACGCTCTCCAATACGCGCGTCGAGGAGGTGGTCGCCGCCGCCTCCGGGCCGGTGTGGTTCCAGCTCTACGTCTACCGCGACCGCAAGGCCACGGAGGGGCTGGTGCGGCGGGCCGAGGCCGCGGGCTGCCGGGCGCTGGTTTTGACCGTGGACGCGCCTCTGCTGGGACGGCGGGAGCGGGACGTGCGGAACCGCTTCCGCCTGCCCCCGGGGCTCGCCGTGGCCAACATGCTGCCGGAGGGTTACGGGGAGGTGCCTATGGCTGTCGCGGACTCCGGGCTCGCGGTCTACTTCGCCTCCCTGCTCAATCCGGCCATGACGTGGCAGGACCTGGCCTGGCTGCGATCGATCACGGAGCTGCCGGTGGTGGTCAAAGGGATCATCCGGCCCGACGACGCCCTCCGGGCCGCCGACGCGGGGGTGGCCGGCATCGTGGTGTCGAACCACGGCGGCCGGCAGCTCGACACCTCCCCGGCGACGATCGACGTCCTGCCGGAGATCGCCGGCGCCCTGAACGCCCGCGGACATGGGATGGAGGTGTTCGTGGACGGCGGCGTGCGGCGGGGCACGGACGTGCTGAAGGCCCTGGCCCTGGGCGCCCGGGCGGTGCTCGTGGGAAGGCCGGTCCTATGGGGTCTAGCGGCGGATGGCGAGGCCGGAGCGGCGTGGGTGCTCCGCCATCTCCACGACGAGCTCGACCTCGCCATGGCCCTGGCCGGGGCACCCACGCTGGCGGACGTCACCGGCGATCTGGTACGGAGGTAGCCTGATTGAGTCTACACATTATCTTGTGTAGACTCGGGGAGGAGGAACGAAAGATGCCCACCAATCTCGCTTTGGATGACAGCCTGATTGAAGACGCTGTCCGAGCCGGGAATCACCGGTCCAAGAAGGAAGCGGTGACCGCTGCCCTCAAAGAGTATGTGCAAGCCCATAAGCGAGGGGAGATCCTCGAGTGGGTCGGCAAAGTCGACTATTACGACGATTATGATCCCAAACAGCTCCGCGACCGTAAATCCCGGTGACGGTCCTCGTCGACACTACGGTCTGGTCGCTCGCCCTCCGGCGGCGCTCCCATCAGCTTTCCCCTTTGGAAAGAAGACTCGTCGAGCACTGGGCGGAGCTCGTCATCTCCGGGCAAGCCGTTCTGGCCGGCCCTATCCGCCAAGAGGTTCTGTCCGGTATCCGCAGCCCGGAGGTTTTCGAGGCTCTCCGGGAGAAGCTCTCGCCGTTTCGTTATCTCGAAGCTCTGCCTGAGGACTATGACCAGGCAGCTCAGTTCTTCAATCTATGCCGTTCGAAGGGGGTCACCGGCTCCCATGTTGACATGCTGCTGTGCGCCATTACTTACCGGTATGGCGTGCCGATCTTCTCGACCGATGGGGACTTTCCTCTCTACGCACCCCATCTACCAATCCATCTTTACAAGCCGCCAATCTAGCTTTACTTTGGTGGGCTGACCCTGCCCTCTCCCGGGAGAGGGCAGGGTGAGGGCCGGGGCGGAGGTAAGTAACCCCTTACGAGCTCCGGCGCGAGTCTGCCAGCTCGGCTTCCGATTCCGTGTAGTCCTTCGAGCCGTGGCCGTGCGTCCGCCCCGCCTCGCCGGGCTTGTAGAGGGTGCCCTCCGGGTCCCGCGGAGTCTCTTCGCGCTGCTGGCGGTCCGCCTGCATGGCGGACATCTTGTCGCCCAGCGACGGGGCGATCTTGCCCATGGCCGTGTTCAACGTAGCCATGACGCCCACCTTGACATCGCGTTCGGGCTTGACGGCGGCTTTGAGGATCGCTTCGGCCACCTTCTCCGGTTCGATCATGGGCGTGGGGAGCTTGGGCTCCCGGTCCATGTAGTTCTTGGCATGCTCGGGGTAGGGTGTATCGACGGCTGTCGGCTGGATCAGGGTGATGGAGACGGGAGCCTTGTCCACGTTCTCGATCTCGACTCTCAAGGCGTCCGTGAAGCCCGTGACGGCGTGCTTGGAGGCTGAGTACATGCCCTGAAGCGGCACCACCGCCTCCGAAACCTCGCTGCCGACGTTGATCAGAGCGCCGCCCTTGGCCTTGAGGTGAGGGAGAGCAACCAGGGAGCCATAGACCACGCCCCAGAAATTGACGTCGAAGAGGCGGCGGTTGTCTTCGTCGCTGACCTCGTCGAGCCGGCCATAGATCGATACGCCGGCGTCGTTGACCCAGGTATCGATCCGGCCGAACTGGCTGAGGGCGGCTTCGGCGATCCGCTGGACGTCTTCGCGGCGAGAGACGTCGGCGGTCACATGAATCGCTTCGCCGCCGGCGGCATTGATCCGCTGAGTGATTTCTCCAAGCGTC
>CAXTNS010000477.1:0-5593 GCA_964245465.1 uncultured Thermoanaerobaculia bacterium | reverse complement strand
CCCCTCCCCCGCTTCCCAAGCCTCCTGCCCTTGCCGGAGACTCAGGAGAGATCACGGAGAGCTACCTGGCCCACTGCCTGGCGGCGGCGCAGCGGCTCGACGTTCGCGATCTCGAGCTCCAGCTCGAACGCGCCTCGGTCGCATTCAGCCGGACCAGCCTGATCGAGAAGCTGCTCGTGCCCCTGATGCAGCGGATCGGTGACCTTTGGCACCAAGGGACCCTGCGCCCCATCCACGAGCACATGGCCTCCTCCGTGGTGCGCTCCTTCCTGGGCAATATGCATGGGGCCTACAGCGCCGAGGCCTCGGCTCCCCACCTGGTGGTGACCACCCCGGCGCGCCAGCACCACGAGCTGGGCGCCCTGCTCGCCGCCGCCACCGCCGCCGGGGAGGGGTGGCAGGTCACCTATCTTGGACCGGAGCTGCCGCCCGAGGAGATCGCCGCCGCCGCTCTCCAGAAAGGTGCCCGGGCGGTGGCCCTGAGCATCACCTACCCCCCGGACGATCCCCTGCTGGTGGACGAGCTGCGGCGCCTGCGCCGTCTTCTGGACAGCCGAACGGCCCTGATCGTCGGCGGCCGCTCCTCCCAGGCCTACTCTCAGGTGCTCCGGGAGATCGGCGCCCACCACATTGAGGATCTCGCCGACCTCCGGCGCGAGCTCCAGACCTTGCGGTCTCCAGCCTGAATAGAAATATGGACAGCATCTTGACAACCTGGAGGGTTGTTCTCACTCCTGCCACAGCTCTGGGGTTGCCTCCCTGGAAACGGCGCGTTAGCATATGGCGCAAAACCGGTGAGGAGCATCCCGTAAATCTTGGCGAGGCCTGAGCCCGTCCGGCTTGTCCGCCCGGAGAAGCAGGACTGTCCACCGCCGGTCCGGAGGCGAAATCATGCAAGTGATCCCTGCAGGAGGCTGCTCGCGTTGCGAGACCCTCCCCGAGGCGCTCGCGGGACCTGGACGGCTCTTCCTCTGGTTCCCCGTCCGCCACAGCCAGACCCAGGCCGTTCATCATCTCCAGGGTCTCGGCCGGACCGCCCAGCCCCTGCCGGGGGGCGACGGCGTGGCGGTGGAGCTCGCCGGCGAGGAGGCCCCGGAGCTCGCCCGCTCGCTGGCGGAGCGGCTCGGCGCCGAGGAGTCGAACGGCACCCGCGTCCTCTGGATGAAGGGAACCGGCGATCCGGGGCTTCCGGATTTCCCGCGGGTAACCAACCTGTGGCGGTTCGTGGCCGCCGGCCGCGGGGCGTGGCTGCGCGACCTGCTCGCCGGCCAGAGGATCACGAGCTTCTTCCAACCCATCGTCCAGGCGTCCGATACCTCGTCCGTCTACGGCCATGAGGCCCTCCTGCGCGGCTTCGAAGAGGACCGCACCCCGATCTCCCCGGGCCGGATCTTCGCCACGGCCCGCGACACCGACCTGCTGTTCCAGATGGATCTCGCGGCCCGCCAGAGCGCCATCCGCGAGGCCGTCCGGCACGGCCTGCGGACGCGGATCTTCATCAACTTCACGCCGGCCTCGATCTACGATCCGGCCTACTGCCTGCGCTCCACGGTGGCGGCGGTCTCGGATTCGGGCCTGCCGCCGTACCTGATCGTCTTCGAGGTCATCGAGTCCGAGCGGGTCGACAACGTCGCCCACCTGGAGAGCATCCTGGCCGTCTACCGCCAGTCGGGGTTCCGCGTGGCCCTGGACGACCTCGGATCGGGCTACTCCTCGCTGACTCTGATGAGCCGCATCCGCCCCGACTTCGTGAAGCTCGACCGCGAGCTGATCCGGCAGGTGGACCGCGATCCCTACAAGGCCGTCATCGCCCAGAAGCTGCTGGAGCTGGCGCGGCAGCTCAAGATCCGCACGATCGCCGAAGGGGTGGAGACCCCCGGCGAGCTCGCCTGGCTGCGCGCCCAAGGAGCCGACTACGTGCAGGGGTTCCTGATCGGGCCACCCGCGGAGATGCCGGCGCGAGAGATCCCCAGCCTTTAGTCTCCGAGAAACTCACCGATCGGCGCCAGCGCCTCGCTGTGGTCGCAGAAGATCTTCAGGACCACCATGATCGGCACCGCGAGCAGGGCGCCCGTGACCCCCCAGAGCCAGCCCCAGAAGGTGAGGCCGAGGAAGATCACCACCGGGTTCAGGGTCAGCCGCCGGCCGAGGATCATGGGCGTGAGGAAGTAGCTCTCCAGGAGGTTGAGGCCGATGAAGGCGCCGGGGGCCATCAGCGCCGTCCCCAGGTCGTCGAAGGTGATGAAGCCCACCATCGCCAGGACCCCGATCATGATCAGAGCGCCCAGGTAGGGGATGTAGTTGGTGACCGTTGCGAGCACTCCCCAGAGGAGGGCGTTGGGCAGACCGATCAGGGCCATGATCCCCCACACCGCCAGCCCGAGGATGACGTTGATGAGGGTGATGGTGGACAGGTAGGCCGAGATCTCCGTCTCGATCTGGCGGGCGATCTCGACCGCCCGCTTCTTGTCGGAGAGGCTCGGCAGCACCTTGATCAGCTTGCGCAGGAACATGTCCCCCGCGGCCAGCAGGAAGTAGAGCAGGATGAACATGACGGCGCCGTTGGCGATGAAGTCCGTCGTCTGGGTGAACACCTTTTCCCCCAAGGTCTCCGTGGTGATCGCCACCTTGGCCTGCTCCTGCCCTCCTCCCACTGTGGTGATCTTCTCGACCTGCTCGCTCGCCTTGCTCATCTGCTGCATGGGCTTCTTGAACTCGCGCAGCTTGTTCTCCACCTTGCGCAGGCTCCGGGGCGCCTGCTGCACCCACTCGTAGGCGGGTGTGGCAAGCTCATAGACACCCCAGCCGAGGAGACCCAACAGGCCGAAAACCACCAGCGCGGCGCCCAGACCCTCCGGGATGTGCAGCTTTTTCAGCCAGCGCACCAGGGGCTGCAGCAGAAAGCTCAGCAGGATGGCGAGGATGATCGGCAGGAAGAACGCCCGGCCCAGGTAGAGCGTGTAAAACAGGGCCAGGATGAAGAGGCCCGTGAGGGCAATCGACTTGATGCCGAACGGACCTTGGAGGACGTCGCGAAGCTTCGCGATGTTGGGACGGGGGCGCTCCTCTTCAGGAGACTCCTTCCGGATGACTTCCAGCATGAACAGACCTCGCGCGCCCGCGTCGATCGAGCCAATGCGGGCAGGATTATGAAATTCTAGCGGGCGCGCCGTCCGTTCAGGCTCGCCGAACCAGGCCCATGACGAGCGAGATCACGAAGACCACCAGGAACAGCACGAACAGGATCTTGGCGATGCCCGCAGCACCCGAGGCGATGCCTCCGAACCCGAACACGGCGGCGACCAGCGCCACGATCAGGAAGATCAATGCCCATCGCAACATGAGGTCGTCCTCCTAGATTATGAAGAAAGGCCAGAGACACACGAGGGAAGCATTCACTGGATGTCAGCGCCTCTGGCTGCCTCTTCTAAAAGCAAAGCCTGTGCCAGGATTTCACTCCAGCAGCCTCTTGATCCCATCCAGGGTGTCCGCCTGGTCCGGCCGCTTGTCGGTGCGCCAGCGGGCGATCCGGGGGAAGCGCACGGCAATCCCCGATTTGTGCCGTGGCGAGAGGGCGATCCCCTCGAAGGCCAGCTCGAAGACCTGCACGGGCTCGACGGAGCGCACCGGCCCGAACTTCTGAAGGGTGTGGCGGCGGATCCAGCCGTCCAACGTCAGGATCTCCTCGTCCGAGAGGCCCGAGTACGCCTTGGCGATGGGCACCAGCTCGCCGCCGGACCAGACGGCGAAGGTGTAGTCCGTCAGCAGGTTCGCCCGCCGGCCGTGGCCGGGCTGGGCGTAGAGGAGCACGGCGTCGATGGTGAAGGGGTCGATCTTCCATTTCCACCAGTCGCCCCGCCGCCGGCCCGTGCGGTAGGGAGAAGAGAGGCGCTTCAGCATCAGCCCCTCGACGCCGCGCCCCCGGGCCTGCTCACGGGACTGTGCAAGATTTTCCCAAGAGGTGACTTCGATGCGTGGAGAGACGAGCAGGAACGGCTTTCCCTGGGAGAGCAAGCGTTCGAGGTCCGCCCGGCGCTCGGCCAGAGGGCGCTCCCGGACATCCCGGCCCTCAACTTCCAGCAGGTCGAATCCCAGGAAGACGGCCGGGGCCTCGGCCAGCACCTTCTCGGTTAGCTTCTTGCGGCCGATGCGCCGCTGGAGTACGGAGAACGGCAGCGGCCCGCCATCTTTCCAGGCAAGGATCTCGCCGTCCAGGACCGTGCCATCCGGCACCAGGGACGCCGCTCCCCGGGTCAGCTCGGGGAAGCGCTCCGTGATCAACTCCTCGCCGCGCGACCAGATGTGAACGGCGCCACTCCGCCGGATGAGCTGCGCCCGGATGCCGTCCCACTTCCACTCCGCCAGCCACTCCTGGGGATCGCCCAGGGATTCCACCGCCTGCTCCAGGGGCGAGGCCAGGTAGAACGGATAGGGACGCGAGCCGTCCTCCTCCTCTTCGGCGCCCGGGGAGAGCAGCCGCTCGAAGAACGCCACCGTGGGCTCCCAGGTGCCCATAAGCCGGTGGGCCAGGACAGGCTGGAGAACGCCGGCCACCTGGGCCAGGGCCCGCTCGACCAGCGTCTGCGAGACCCCCACGCGCAGCTCGCCCGTGAGCAGCTTGTTGAGCACGAACGTCTCCCAGCGCGGCAGGCCTCGCCACCAGCCGGTCACCCGCTCGCGCTGCTCCTCCGGCGTCAGGGCGCGCAGGGGCAGGAGCCGCTCCTCCATCCAGCGGGAGAGGGGAGGGATCTCGGCCGCGGGCTCGGGCTCACCCCGGCCGTCCAGCACCAGGGCGATCGTCTCCGCGAGGTCTCCCACGCTTGAATATGACTCCTCGAAGAGCCAGTCCGGGACCTTGGCCTCCTCCATGGCCCAGCCCGCCAGCAATCTTCCAGGAAGGAAGCGCTTGAGCCGCCGGCCGGTCAGGAACCAGACCGCCCAGGCGGCATCCTCGGGAGGGGCCGAGGAGAAGTAGGAGACCAGGGCCGCGACTTTCTCGTTGGTCGAGGTCGTGCGGTCCAGCTCCTCGTAAAGCTGAGCGAACCGCCTCAATCCTCCGTCTCCCCCTCGAACGGTGTCGCCAGCGTCCCCGCTGGCCGTCCGCGCTCGCGCAGGTAGCGAGCGAGCGGCTCGGCATAGCCGTGGGTCGTCAAGACCCGCTCGGCCCCGACGTCCTCAAAGGTCTGCAGGAGGTCCGGCCAGTCCGCGTGATCGGAGACCACGAAGCCGCGATCGAAACCCCTGCGCCTGCGGGTGCCGCGCACGCGCATCCACCCCGAGGCGAAGGCCGTGCTCGCCGGCCCGAAGCGGCGCATCCACGTCGAGCCCCCGGCCGAGGGCGGAGCCAGCACCAGCTCACCGGCAAAGGACTGTCCTTTCGCCGTCTCCGACACCGGCCGCGTGGAGAGCATTGAGATCCCGGCCTGGCGATAGCACTCGTTGAGCGGCTCGATCGAGCCGTGGACGAAGACCGTCCGGTCCGTCAGCCGGGCCAGTTCGCCCAAGATCCTCTGCGCCTTGCCCAGGGCGTAGGAGAAGAGCACGGAGGCGCGGCCGGCCTGGCTCTCGCGTCCCGGGTGCGACGGGAACGGAT
>CAXTNS010000476.1:0-5599 GCA_964245465.1 uncultured Thermoanaerobaculia bacterium | reverse complement strand
AGAAGGCCCAGAGGCAGCCCCCCCGCCCCGAGTTGCTCGACCGAGCCGTCCCCCCGGAGCAGGATGCCCGGATTGCGACCCCCGTTCATGTAGTGGAGAACCCCTGAGCCGGGATCGAGCTCGGCCAGCAGCATGGTGATGAACTTGTTGGAGGCGCTCGACTCGGAGATGTGGCGGTTCAGCTTTTCCAGGAGCGCCGGGCCGAAGGCCACCTGATCGAGCAGCAGCCGCAAAGCCGAGTGCAGCGTCGAGACCATGAGCGCCGCTGGCATCCCCTTGCCCGAGACGTCTCCCAGCACCAGGCCGATCCGGCCGTCCCGCATCGAAAAGAGGTCGTAGTAGTCGCCCCCCACCTGCCGCGCCGGACGGTACCAGCCGGCCAGTTGGAACCCCGGCACCAGGGGCGCGCCCTTGGGCAGGATCTGGCGCTGAATCTCGGCCGCCAGGTGCATCTCCCGCTCCAGGCGCTCCTTCTCCAGGGCCTGGAGGTGGAGCCGGGCGTTCTCCAGCGCCAGGGCGGCCTGATTGGCGAACAGCGACAGCGTGCGCCGGTCCGAGGCCAGGAACGGCCCCACCCCGCGGCGGCTCTCCTTGTCGCCCACGGCGATCAGGCCCCGCGCTCCGCTCTCGACCTCGATGGGCACTCCCAGCAGATAGCGGGCCCCGGGCAGCAGATGCGCGGGCGCCTCGCCACCGCCGGTCAGGAAGAGATGCAGCTCCGGGTCCTTGCCCGCGAACCAGGGCGCCGCCTCGCCGCCGAACGTGCCGGCCAGACGGTAGCGTCCCTCTTCCAGGATATAGAGGGCGCCGCGCCGGGCGTCGAGCAGCCCCACGGCGCGCAGCAGGATCTCCTCCGAGAGGCGGTCGAGGTCCAGGGTCGAGGCTACGGCCAGCCCCACGTCATAGAGGGCTTCGAGCTCCACGACCCGGTAGTTCACCTGGAACTGCTGTTCTTTGAGGTCGTGCTTGAGCCGGCAGCTCTTGAGGGAAGCGGCGAGCAGGAGAGTCAGAGGATCGCTGACGGCATCTTCAAGCTCGCCGCGCAGGGCCTCGCGGGGGGTGAACAGGAGCTGGCCGCCGGGGAACCGCAGGTGGCCGAATCCGTCGGTAGAGAGGCTCCCCTCGAAGGCCACGGGCAGACCGTCGCCCACGCCCGCCTCCTTCTCCAGCACCTCGCCGCCGTCCAGGTACAGGCCGGCGGCCCGGGCGCCGTGCTCCTTGCACCAGAGGTCGAGAAGCCGTTCCAGGAGCTGGCGCTCGCTCGTCTCGTCGCGCGCGAGAACCAGCAACTCGTCCCAGGCCTGCGCCACTCGGCCGGCCGGTACGGAACCCTCCATGACGTCCCTCCGGATCAGGCCCGCATCTGGGGCACCGCCGCGTCTTCATCCTTGAAGATCGGCGCGTATTGAGCCAGGCCCATGATGTGAAAAGTCTTCTCGATCGTGGGAGTCAGACAGCAGAATCCGAGCTTGCCGTCGATCTCGATCATCTTCTCGATGATCTCGATCAGGATGGAGATGCCGATCGAATTCACGATCTTCGTCCCCGCCAGGTTGAGGAGGAGCAGCTTGTAGCCCTCGTCCAGGAGCTTGTAGGCCTCCCGGGCGATCTCCTCGCCGCCCTGGTTGTTGATATATCCCTCCGTGTAGATCACCGCCAGTCCGTCACGGCGATCCACGGTCACGTTGAGGCTTTCGGTCATCGGCTCGCCCCCGCTTTCATCGCATCTTACTCATCACGACAGTCGTCCCCTCGGCGCCGGAGCGGATCTCCACCTCGTCCATCAGCCCCTGGATGATCTTGAGCCCCCAGCCGCGCTTGCGCACCGCCTTGAGCTTACCCTCCATCGTAGGCTCTTCCCGCCCTTCCGACGAAAAGCCGACGCCGTTGTCGCGAACCAGGATGCGCAGCTTCTCCGGGTCCTTGTCCCCCACGACCTGAAAGGTCACGAAGACCTCCCGGTCGGTGGCATGGCTGTGCTCCAGGGCGTTGATGCAAGCCTCGACCACCGCCATCCTCACCTCGTCGATTCTATCCGGACTCATCCGGATCGACTCGGCAATGGCAGTCGCCATCTTGCTCGCCTCGAGCTCCATCTCTGGAGCCATCGGAAGCGCCAGCTCGACTTCCTTGAGAACGCCTTCAGCCATGTCCGTGCGCCACCCAGGCGAGATCAGAAAGACAGATAGAGCTGGAGAGCGTAGATCACGATCGGGTGGACCAGGTCGTGCGAGAGCAACCAGCCGAAGCTGGCCAGAGAACCCACGGACAGCAGCACCTTGACCGGTACATAGGGGACGGCGACTTGCTTCCGAACGGAGTCTAGCATGACGTTCCTCCTCATCCGCACTTCCCCTATCGCAAAGCCGTTGCCAGCCCGCCACGCCAGCGTCACCGATCCTATAACTCGTTTGTTTCCAGATTGTTCTCGAGACACCCCAGGAAGACCACCCAAAATGTCCCAGAGATCTGCGCGACATTTTGCCTCAGCTTGAGACTGCTCGCCCCGAGGTGCTTTCGAAAAACGCCCATCTTGCCGCACTTCCGGAGGTTTTGGGACAAAAAGTCTCGGGTGGGTAATTTTGTCGCGAACCCCTCAGAAACCCTTGCGCTGCAAGGTCTTCCGGTCCAGACCGAGGATCTTCGCCGCCTCGCTCTTGTTGCCCGCCGTCAGCTTGAGGATGCGGGCGATGTGGCGCTTCTCCAGGGTGGCGAGGTCGAGGGGCTCAGGCGCCGTCTGCGGTTGCTGGGAGTGCGTGGTGCCCAGAAGGGAGCGGACCAGGTCCACGTCGATGTCCTTGTCCGCCAGGGAGACGGCGCCCTCGATGAGGTTCTGGAGCTCGCGGACGTTGCCGGGAAAGTCGTAGGCGAGGAGCAACGCGAGGGCCTCCGAGCGCAGGGCCGGGATCGGGATGCCCTCCCGCTTGCAGAACTCCTCCAGGAAGGCCCGCACCAAGTGGGGTATGTCCTGCTTGCGCTCGCGCAGGGGAGGTAGCTCGATCTCGACGCCCTTCAACCGGTAGTAGAGATCCTCGCGGAACCGGCTCTCGGAGACCAGGGTCTCCAGGTCCTGGTGGGTGGCCGCCACCAGCCGCACGTCCACGGGGATCGGCCGCCGGCCGCCCACCCGCGTCACTTCCCGCTCCTGGAGAGCCCGCAGGAGGCGCACCTGGAGAGAGGTCTGCATGTCGCCGATCTCGTCCAGGAACAGGGTGCCGCCGTTCGCCAGCTCGAACTTACCCGGCCGGGCCTGGACGCCGGTCGCGACCCCGCCCTCGATGCCGAAGAGCTCGCTCTCCAGGAGCGACTCTGGAAGAGCCGCGCAGTTGACCGCGATGAGCGCCCCTTCCCGGCCGGAAAGATGATGGAGGAGCTTCGCCACCAGCTCCTTGCCCGTGCCGCTCTCACCGCGCACGAGGACGTTGACGCCGCGGGGCGCCACCCGCTCCACCACGTCGAGCACGCGCCTCATGGGCGGCGCGTGGGCCACGATCCGCCGGCCGCCGACCTCCTCGGCGAGGCGGCCTTTGAGGGCCTTGTTCTCCTCTTCCAACCGCTCGCGCTGGGTCTCCAGGCGCTCCACCTGCCGGGCGGCGTCGAGGGACGCGCCGGCCAGGGCCGAAACGGAGTCGAGGAACCGCCGGTCGTCCGCCGTGAAAGAGTGGTCCGGGTCCCCCCGGACTTCCTTGTCGAGCACGGCCATGTAGCCCAGGAAGACGCCGCGATAGGCGAGCGGCGCGGCCAGGAGCTGATCGTAGGGGCGGCCGGCCAGCACGCCGTTCGAGCGGGCCAGGGTGTGCCCCTCCGTCAGCAGCTCCCGCCAGATGGGCGCCGCCAGGAGCGCGTCCCCGGACGGCAGCTCTTCCAGCCAGCCGACGCTCGCGCAGCCGCGGGCTCCGCCGTAGGCGTCGCGCGTCACGGCCACGGCCGCCGCCGGATCGAGCACGGCGCACACCCGTTGCAACAGCTCGTCGACCAGCTCCTGCTCGGGCCGCTGGGCATGGAGCGCGATCGCCAGGTCGTAGAGAGTCTCGAGCTGGAGGATCCGCCGCTTCTCGGCGAGGAGGGCGTCGTGGCGCGCCATGATCTTCATTGTACGCACCACGACGGAGAACGTTTCCTACGGTTCCCGATTATTCCGCCCAGCAGGCGCCGACCCGGTTCCAAGATCCGCAGAAGGCGGTCTTACCGGGGAAGTCGGTGCCCGGAGGGCAGCCGCACTTGGCCGAGGCCGGTTTGCCGGCGCAGTAGGTGGCGCTGCAGGGACCGACGGCCTCCGCCGGACCGGCCCAGGACGCCAGAACGGTGATCCCGAGCGCGATCGTGAGGCCGAAAAGCTTCTTCTTCATAGTGTTCTCCTTTAGGGGGTCGATCCGTTCGACGTAACTCCTCAACCTTTCCGGTATGCCTGTGAGAGAAAACGGGACGGGTGGTCCTCACTCGTACCAGCAACCGCCGACCCGGTTCCAATTGCCGCAGGTGACCTGGGCGCCGGCACGGTCGGTCCCGACCGGACAGAGGCACGGCGTGCTGCTGGGCCTCCCCGGACAGAACAGGTTGCAGGCCGGATAGGGCAGCGCCGCTCCCGTCAGGGAGGGCGCCAGGGAGATACCCAACAGGGCTGAGAGGATGAACAGCTTTCTTTTCATGATGCTCTCTCCTTTGGTGGGAAGCCGGCTCCTCAGTAGCAGTGAATCTCCCACTCATAGCAGTACACTGTGGCGCCGGGACGGCCGCTGTTCCGCGGGCAGGCACACTTGTTGGCAGGGTTGCTCGGGCAGGCGGCGTTGCAGTAGACGACGGCCTCGGCCTGAGGCACCGGCGAGCCGAGAGCGATGAGACTGAGGAGAATGGTGAGGGCGAACAGCTTTCTCTTCATGGAGGCTCCTTCCGGAAGTCGAAGAGGTGAGCCGCGGCGGCCCCCCAGGGAGGCCGCCGGGCTTGTGGCTGTCAGATCAGCCGTAGCAAACGCCAAACCACGAGCCGCAGTCGCTCAGCGTGCCGGGATGGAACGTGCCGGGCCCGCACTCGCAGGGGTACGGGACTGTCGTCATGCACGTTTCACAGGCGATGTACATCGGCGGGTGATTACCAGCGCCCGCCGAGGCGGCGAATGTCAGAATCAGGACGGCGACGAGGAGAAACAGCTTCCTTTTCATAGTCCACCTGACCTATTCGTACCAGCAGCCGTTGGCGCTGATCCCGGTGTAGGCGCCGCAGTTCGAAGGGGAACCCCTCCGGTCGGTGCCCGGAGGGCAGGCGCACTTGGTGGTCAAGGGCTTGCCCGCGCAAAAGGTGGGGCTGCAGTAGCCGATCGCTTCAGCCGAACCGGCCCAGGACGCCAGAGCCGTGATCGCGAGCGCGGCCGTGAGGCCGAGAAGCTTCTTCTTCATTCTGTTCTCCTTTCGTCTACTCGTACCAGCAGGCGCCGACGCGGTTCCACGAGCTGCAGGTGACGATCCGGTTAGGCCGGTCCGTCCACTTGGGGCACATGCACGTGGCGCCTGGGGTCGTGGTCGGACAGTAGGTGTCGCAGGGCGGATACCCGATCGCTTCCGAAGGGGCCGTCTGCAAGGCGAAACTGAGGGCGAGCAGGACC
>CAXTNS010000475.1:0-5601 GCA_964245465.1 uncultured Thermoanaerobaculia bacterium | reverse complement strand
GTAGGGGCACTGGACCTCGATCGTATCCGCCCAGTAGCCGTCATGCTCCCTCATGACGTCCAGCCTCCTTTCCGGCCGAGCTTGGCCACGATCTCGAACTCCTTCTTCGTGACCGGCTGCACGGAAAGGCGCGAGCCCTTCTGGGTCACCATCATGTCCTTGAGCCCCGGCGTCTCCTTGAGCACCGCGAGGGGCACGATGTCCGGGAACGTCTCGACGAAGCGGATGTCCACCATCATCCAGGTGGGGTTTTCCGGATCGCTCTTGGGATCGAAGTACTTGTGCCCTTCCTGGAAGGCGTACGGGTCGGGATACCCCCCGCGGGCGATCTCGGCCAGCCCCGTCACCCCAGAGGGCTCCGCGTTCGACGCGTAGAACAGGACGCCGTCGCCCGGCTTCATGTCGTCCCGCATGGAGTTGCGCGCCTGGAAGTTGCGCACTCCTTCCCAGGTCGTGGTGCCGTCGCGCTCCAGATCCTGGATGGTGTATGCCTCGGGCTCGCACTTCAGCAGCCAGTATTTCTTCGTCCGTGCCATGCCATTCCTCCGGCTCCTGAGTCTAACCGACGCGGAGGCCGCAAGGAATTCCCTCGCAGTTTCCTTGCTCCGAGCCTCTTTCTCCTTGCCAATCTGCTCTAAAAGGATTAGATTCTCCTGGAGGAGGCTGTATGGAGACCTCAGTGACCAAGAAGGGCCAGACCAACATCCCCGCCGCCATCCGCAAACGCCACCACATCAAGGAAGGCGACCGGCTCGTCTGGATTGACGACGGCGAGGTGATCCGGGTCATCCCAGTGCCGGCCGACCCCATCGCGGCTCTGCGTGGATCCGGCCAAGGGAAGAATCTCCTGGATCGGCTACTCCAGAGCCGGCGCGAGGACCGCGAACGTGGCTCGTAAAGCCTACCTTCTGGATACTTCGGCTCTGCTCACCCTTATTGAAAATGAGCCGGGGGCAGGACGCGTAGAGGAGATTTTGCGGGAGGAGCAGACCTTTCTTCCTTGGCCTGCCCTGCTGGAAGTCCATTACATCAGCCGGCAGGAACAAGGCCCCGGAGAGGCGGACCGGCGCTACGCACTGCTGAAGCAACTGCCCAGCGAGATCCTTTGGAAGATCGATGAGCCTACCCTCCTGACAGCATCCCGATTCAAATCGACTCACCGTCTCTCTCTGGCGGATGCCCTGATCGCAGCCTTCGCAGAGCAGCAGGATGCGGTTCTCCTACACAAAGATCCGGAATTCGAGGCTTTGGCAGATCAGGTGGAATTGGAAAACCTGCCCTATAAGAAGGCGCGTTGATCCTCACACTTCCTGCCGCAGCATGTCGAGCAGCTCGTCCCTGGAGAACACCTTGGCCAGCTCCGGCGAGTCCTCCTGGACGACGCTCGCCATGACCTGGCGCTTCTTCTCGATGAGGGCCGCGATCTTCTCTTCGAGGGTGCCCTCGGTCACCAATTTGAAGACCTGCACGGCCCGCTTCTGGCCGAAACGGTAGACGCGGTCGGTCGCCTGGTCCTCCCGCGCCGCGTTCCACCAGCGGTCGTAATGGATCACGGCCGAGCCGCCCACCAGGTCGATCCCCGCGCCGCCGGCCTTCAGGCTGCCGAGGAAAACGCGGCAATCCGGATCGTGATTGAAACGGTCCACGATCCCGCCGCGCTTCACGCTCGCTCCCGTCAGCTTGACGAAGCCGACGCCAAGCCCTTCGAGATGGCGCTCCATCAGCTCGATCATCCCCAGGAACTGGGTGAAGACGACCACCTTCTGGCCGCTGTCCAGGCACTCGCGGAGAATCTCCTGATAGAGGTCCCACTTGCCCGAGGCGAGGTCCACGGCCCGGCCGAGGTCGCCCATGGCCAGGGCGGGATGGTCGCAGATCTTCTTGAGCAGGCTGAGCAGGGCGAAGACGTGGATGTAGGGCAGGTGACCGTCCGCCGCGGCTTCGATCTGCCGCGCCAGCTCCGCCCCACGTCCGGACACGGCTTCTCTGTAAAGCTTCACCTGATCGTCCGAGAGAGAACAGGTGCGCACGTCCTCGAACTTCGCCGGCAGCTCGTTCAGCACCGAGGATTTCAGGCGCCGCAGCATGAACGGCGAGACGATCCGCCGCAGCTCGGCCAGACGGTCCTCGTCGCCGTCTTCTTCCAGGTACCGGGATTCGAAACCCGCGTCGCTGCCGAGGTAGCCGGGCAGGATCAGATCGAACAGCGCCTTCAGCTCGATCAGCGAGTTCTCGACCGGCGTGCCCGTCAGCCCCAGCTTCACGTCCGCCACCAGGTGGTCGGCCGCCTCGTACGCCTGCGTGCCCCGGTTCTTGAGGTTCTGGGCCTCGTCGAACACGGCCAGCGAAAAGGGGATCGCGGAGAGCGCCTCCGCGTCCCGCCGCAGCACGCCGTAGGAGGTCAACAGGACGTCGCCCGGCCCGAGCTTCTTCGGCAACCGCCGCAGCACGCCGTGGTGCACGATGGGCCGCAAGGCCGACGGAGCATGCCGCTCGATCTGGCTCTTCCAGTGGGGGAGGACGCTCGTGGGACAGGCCACGAGGAACGGCTCGCCCGCCTTCCCGCGTTCCAACAGGGTCACCATGAGCGTGATCGTCTGCAAAGTCTTGCCGAGTCCCATGTCGTCGCAGAGCAGGCCGGCCAGGCGGTTTTCGTAGAGGAACAGCAGCCAGTCCACACCGACCCGCTGATAGGGCCGCAACAGCGTCGCGATCCCCCGTGGATGACCCAGCGGCTCAGCCGGACGCAGCTCCAGGAGGCTCCCGAGGAACGCCGCGGCACCCCCTGAGAGCGCGACCGCCTTGCCCTCTTCGGCCTGAAGGCGCAGCACCTCGGCGGCTGACAGGCGCACGCGGCTCCCATCCACAACATCGCCGCCCAGACGCTCCAGGAGCCCATCCAGAGCTCGGAACGCGTTCAGGTCGACCCACCCGCCGGCCGTCTCCAGATACGGCAGACCATCCCGGCGGGCGCGCAGGATCTCAGCCAAGGAAACGACGTCGCTGCCGAAGCCATATTCAATGGCCAGCCAGTACCAGCTCCGCTCCAGCGCCGCCTCCAGATCCGCGGCCGAAATCGCGATCCGGTCGGCCTCGCGGAAGACCCGCCGATCGCGCAGGGGCTCGTCCAACACCAGTAGCCCCTCACCCAAGGCGTCCGCGTGCTCGGCCAGGAAGCTCGGCACCTGGCTTCGCTGAAGCTTCATGCTCACCGGCGCCTTGAACTTCCGTTCCTTGCCCTCGCGCTCCAGCTCGGCCAGAACGCCGAGATCTTTCACGTAGATCAGGTTTCCGTAGCGGAACTTCTCGACGTCGCGCCGCTCCAGGAAGCGCTCCTCGCCGTTCGCCTGGAGGGCGAGGATGACGGGCCGCACCTCCAGGTCCAGCTCCGTCTCCTGAGTGACGCGGAAGATCGACTTCAAGGGGATGGGCCGGACGGCCAGGTCCGCCTGCTCCGGATACTCGGCCGCCAGCAGTTGGAGCGCCGCCCGTACGCGGTCCCGGGGGACGGTGAAGCGCACCACCTCGCCGCCCTCCGGCCCGCGATAGGTGAAGGTGAACCGGCCGCTCGCCTCGTCCACGGCGGGATGGAACGTGCCGCGCGCTTCCTCCTCCATCTCGCGCATGCAGTGATAGGCGAGCCGGTACCAGAAGCTCTCCTCCCACGTCTGCCGCTGGGTCTTCATACCGGCCTTGTGGAAGAGGCGCTCCTGCTCCGTGGCCTGGAACAGGGCGAGCCGTTCGAGCAGGCCGGCGCGGTCGAAGACGCCGTCGCCGTCGAGCGCGGCCTTGCCCGTCCGTTCCAGGAACCGCACCCGCGCCGGCGAGGTGTCGAGGTAGTCCGCCAACTCGTCACCCCTTGGAGAGGTGACGCGGATGAGCGTCCCGGCGTCCTGCGGGGCCCTGGGCACCCGCAGCACCCGCCCCTTGGCCGAGGCCTGGGGGTCGCCCTCGAACAACAGGCGCGCCAGCCGGTACCACACGGACGACTCGAAAGCCGCCTCCCACCGGCTGACCCAGAGGGCCTTCTCGATCTCGGCGACGGCCTGGGAGAGCACCTTCAGGTGATCGCACGTCTTCTTCTTGCTCGCCTCGCAGGTGCAGGACCGCAAGGCCTTGTCGCTGCCGGGAATCCGGGCGACGTAGATGGCCGTGTGCCGCTCGCCAGGGCGGTCGGGCACGAGGCCGATACCCGTTCGATGGAACTCAAGGTGCGTGAATGCAGGCATGATGGTGGATAGATGCTACTCGAATCCTCAGTGGCTCGCGAGCGGGGGATTCTAGCCGAGATCGAGAGGGAGGAGGACGGGATCCGTGAGGCAGGACAAAGGAGAGGCGAGCGACGAGCCCTTCAGGAGCCTTCGGGCGGCTGATCTCCACGAAGAGCCCAAAGAAACGGCAGGCCTTTCGTGACTTTGACTCCAGCGTGAACATCCCCAAGAGACTCGAAGTGGGTGTCATAGGTGACGAGGTAATCGGCCCTTCCGACAACGGCACAGGCCAGGATGGCGTCGTCATCCGGATCTCCAAGAACCTCCGCAAGCACGGCTTTCTCTGAAACAATGATCAATTCTGCACCCCTCGCAAGCAGTGTCAGAAAGTCCGTGACCCGGGCTTCGTGGATGCCGTTTTCCAACAGCTTTTCCGCCAGCTCGTCGATCAGGGCATCGGAAACGAGCAGTACGAATTCGCCGCTCTGCCAGCGTTGCAGGATCTCTCGGGTCGGGCTTGAGGGACTGTGGCTGAGGAAGGCGGAGAGAAAACGTTGGTATCGAGGACGGCGCGAAGCCGGTCAGTCACCCGTCCAGTCCCCGTCGATGGCCGTGCCCTTGGCAATGGCCTCCTGCCGGATCTGCTCACCGACTTCCATGAAACGGGCAACCAGTTGCTCTCGCGGTACGTCGCGGAGGAGCCGAGCGCGCCGTTTAGCCTTTTCTCGGATCTCTGCCGGAGACAAGGGGCGCAGAGACTCTGGAACTTCCTTCGCTTCCAGAAGGCTCACGAACTCGGCCACAAGCTCCAGATCCTCCTCTGGAAGGCTCGACAGCTTCAGAGCGAGCTGTCCGATGACCTGGGGGGCTGTTGCGGGTTGGGCAGGCATTCGGGATCTCCGATCGCATCCTTCGAAGCTAAGTTACCCCAAAACGCTCTCCATGGAAAGAGGTCCTCGGGCCATGACATCCCCTTCACCACCCCATCGCCCGCCGCAACGTCTCCGCCAGATTCCGGTTGCACGAGAACGCCGCGTCCTGCCAGCCGGTCGCCAGCGGCTCGCCGTTGCGGGTGAGGAGGACGCCGCCTGCCTCTTCCAGGATCGGCTTCAGGGCGGCCACGTCGTGGAGGGAGACGCGGCCTTCGAGCATGGCGTCGCAGCGGCCTTCGGCGACCAGGACGTGCCCCCACCAGTCCCCGAAGCCGCGGGTGCGGTTCGCCCGGGCCACGAGGTCGGAGAAAGCCGGCCAGAAACCGTGGAGTTGGAACTGCTTCAGGCCTCCGTGAACGATGACCGCCTGCTCGATCTCCGAGACCTCGGTCACCCGGAGGCGGCGCTGACGGCAGGTTTCGAAGGCCGTGCCGGTGCCGCCCCAGGCCCCCTCGCCC
>CAXTNS010000474.1:1491-5611 GCA_964245465.1 uncultured Thermoanaerobaculia bacterium | reverse complement strand
GCCCTGCCGTCCCAATCGTGGCGGTCATCGTGCCGTGCCACAACGAGGAGCTCACGGTGGGCAAGGTGGTGGCCGACTTCCGGGCCACCC
Source organism: uncultured Thermoanaerobaculia bacterium (assembly GCA_964245465.1). GTDB lineage: Bacteria > Acidobacteriota > Thermoanaerobaculia > Multivoradales > UBA5704 > DATARR01. Next base: position 5,521 of record CAXTNS010000474.1, on the reverse strand, counting down.
TGCCCCAGGCCCAGGTCCTGGTGGTGGACAACGCCTCGCGGGACCGCACGGCCGAGGTGGCGCGGGCGGCCGGCGCGGAGGTGATCCACGAGCCCCGGCCCGGCAAGGGGTTCGCCCTCCTCTCCGGCTTCCGCAAGGCGCGGGCCGACGGCGCGGTGCTCCTGGTGATGGTGGACGGGGACGACACCTACCCGGCCGAGGACTCGCTCAAGCTCCTCGAAGCGGCCCAAGCCGGAGCCGAGATGGTGATCGGCACCCGGCTCACCGACTACGAGGAGGGGGCCTTCCGGGCCGGCCACTCGTTCGGCAACTGGGTGTTCATCGCCCTGGTGCGGCTCCTCTTCGGCGTGAAGACGCGCGATCTGTTCTCCGGCTACCGGGTGATCACCCGGCGCTTCCTGGAGGCCACGCCGCTGATCGCCCAGGGTTTCGAGGTGGAGGCCGAGCTGTCCCTCCAGGCCGCCGTGCAGCGCTTCCCCGTGGCGGAGGTGCCGGTCCGCTACCGCGCCCGGCCCAAGGAGAACCCGAGCAAGCTCCACACCTACCGGGACGGCTACCGCATCCTGCTCGCCATCCTCACCTTCTTCCGCGACTACAAGCCCATGACTTGCTTCGGCCTGTTGGCGCTCTTCTTCCTGGCGCTGTCGCTCGGCGGCGGGGGCGTGGTCATCGCCGAGTTCGTGCGTACGGGCCTGGTGCCGCGGCTCCCTCTGGCGGTGCTCTCGGCGGCCCTGTTCCTCCTCTCCGCCCTCTCCTTCGCCTGCGGGGTGCTGCTGTCCACGATCAACCGCCGCTCCGCCGAGATCGCAGCCCTGATCCCCTGGAAGTAGATTGAAGATCCTCCTCCTGTACGAGACGGTCTACCCGGACTTCATCGGCGGAGTCGAGCACCGCAATCACGAATTGGGGGCGGCGCTCGTCCGGCGGGGTCACGAGGTGGTGCTCGCCGGCTTCCGCAAGCCCGTACCGGGCGCATCGCCCCAGGTCACCGTGCGGTCGCTGGGCGAGCTCGGAACGCTCTACAACTCCTCAGGCCAGCGGAGCACGCGGCAGGCGATCCGCTTCGCGTTCACGGTGCCGCGGGTGGACGTCCGAGATTTCGACGTCGTCGAGACGGCGAACATGCCCTACATCCACATCTTCCCCCTGGCGTTGAAGTGCGCCCTTGCCGGAAAACCCCTGATGGTCACCTGGTACGAGTACTGGGGGGATTATTGGAAGGGGTACGTGGGCCGCTGGAAGGCACCGGTCTACAAGACGATCGAGTGGCTGACGGGCCAGATTGGAACGGCCGTCACGGCCACCAGCCGGCTCACCCAGGAGCGGCTCGCGGGCAAGCGGCGGCGCGGGGGCGTCGAGCTGGTCCCGTGCGGCATCCACGTGGACGAGGTGCGGCAGGCCGCGAGGGTCTCGGAGAACCATTCCCAGGCCCATCATGGCGAGGGGCCGCCGCTCGTCTACGCCGGCCGCCTCCTGCGGGAGAAGCGGATCGACCTGCTGCTCGACGCCGTGGCGATCCTCGCTCCCCGGCAATTTCTCCGGCAACCGGGCGTGCTGCTGACGGTCTTCGGCGACGGTCCCCACCGGGAGGCGCTGGTGCGGCGGGCGGCGGAGCTGGGAATCTCGGACCGGGTGGACTTCCGAGGGCACGTCGAGACCAACGTGGAAGTCTGGGAGAACCTGGGGCGTGCGCGCATCGCCATCCAACCCTCGGAGCGGGAGGGGTTCGGCCTGTTTCCCCTGGAGGCCATGGCGGCCGGCCTGCCGGTCGTCTACTGCGAGTCCCCCGAGAGCGCCGTGCCCGAGCTGGTCCGCCACGGTGTCGAAGGACTGTGCACGCCTGCCGAGCCCGCGGCCCTGGCGGCGGCCCTGGAACGGCTGATGACGGATGGGGAAGAATGGTCCCGCCTGCGCCGCAACGCCATCGAGCGGGCGTCCGGGTACGATTGGGACGAGATCGCGCGGCAGATCGAGAGGGCTTGCGCGCGGCTGGTCCGGTAACCCCCCTTACTCCTCCGAAGGCATGAATCCATGGATGGTGCGTACGTAGCCGTTCTCGGCGAGTTGCGCGCCCATCTCGTCGTAGAGCTCAGGCTCCTGGGGCGCCCAGGTCGCCAATCCGTCCACGTACCGGGTGTACATCGAGAAGGCCGCCGCGATCAGCACCGTGTCGTGAATGGCCTTGTCGTCGGCTCCCGCCTTCCGTGCCCGCGCCACGTCCGCGGCGGTCACCAGACGTCCGTCCTCCCGCACCTTCCGGGCGATCTCCAGCAGCGCCTGGAGCTTCTCGCCGACGGGAGCCCGCGGCCCGTCTTCAAGGACCGTGTCCACGACCGCGCAGGCGTTCCCCAATAAATGCCGCGCGGTCGACGCGTGCAACTGCGCGCAGAAGGTGCACCCGTTTCCCGCCGAGACGAACGCCGCGATCGTCTCCCGCTCGCCGGGAGTCAACGACGAAGGGCCGCGCAGCAACGCGTCGGCCAAGCCGTTCAGGTGCTTCTCGGTCTCAGGGTAGGCGACCATGGGCCCGAGGATGCCCGGCAGGCCCTCGGGAAGGTAGATGTGGGGCATCGTGTCCTCCAGGCGCAAAGAGCCCCGCCAAGGGTACTCCGCGCGTCGCGTTTTCTCAATGAAGAAAGCGAAGGACACCAAGGACCTGAGGAGAATGTCCTTGGTGTCCCTGGCGTCCTTGAGGTCCTTTCAGCGCCCTGCCGTCCTACGAAGCGCCCTTCCCCGACAGCACCGCCGGGATCGTCTTCAGCAGGATCTTCAAATCCAGCATGGGCGACCAGGAGTCGATGTATTCGAGGTCGAGCTGCATCCAGCGCTCGAAGTCGAGGTTGTTGCGCCCGCTCACCTGCCAGAGACAGGTGAGGCCCGGCTTCATGGCCAGCCGGCGGCGCTGCCAGCGCTGGTACTGAGCCACATCTTCGGGGATCGGAGGACGCGGCCCCACGAGGCTCATGTCTCCCCGCAGGACGTTCCAGAACTGCGGGATCTCGTCGAGGCTGAAGCGGCGCAGCAGCCGGCCCAGGGGGGTCACCCGCGGGTCGCTCTTCAGCTTGAAGACGGGACCCTTCATCTCGTTCAGGTGCATCAGCTCGCGGCGGCGCTCCTCGGCGTCCTCCACCATCGTGCGGAACTTGTAGAGGGTGAAGAACCGGCCGTTCAGGCCGCAGCGGGTCTGCCGGAACAGGACGTTGCCGCCATAGACCAGCTTGATCAACAGGGCGATCAGGCCCGCGATAGGCATGCCGATGAAGAGCAGCAGCGCGGCCACGGCGATGTCGAGCACCCGCTTGGACATGAGCTGGAGCTGGCTCGTGGGCGTGGTGGCGAAGGAGAGGAGGGGCACGCCGTCCAGCTCCTCCAGCTCCACCCGGGCCTGGGTGTGGGGGAAGAGGTCCATGGCAAACCGGGTGCGGATCCCCTGCTCCTGGAGGCTCAGGAACAGGTCCTCCAGCCGGTCCAGCTCCCGGCGGTGGACGGCGAAGATCACGTCGTCCACCACGTTGCTCTCCACGATCCGGGGGATGTCGGCGGTCTCGCCCAGGATCGGGTAGCCGCTGGGCCAGGGCTCCTGCGCCTTGTGGCCGTTGCGGATGAAGCCCAGGATGCGGTACCCCCAGAAGCGGTGGCCGTGGATCGACTCCGCGATCCGTAGGGCCGAGAGGCTGGTGCCCACGATCAGCACGGTCCGGTAGTTGAAGCCGTGCGAGCGCACGTAGCGCGAGGTCATTCGCAGGGCGAGCTTCTCCGTCAGCAGGAACAGGCAGCAGAAGACGGCGAAGAGCAGCGCCCAGAAGCGGCTGATCCGGTCATCGGAGAGCAGGCGCTCGTCCCACCGGCTGACGTAGATCGCCAGGGTGAAGAGGATGGCCCCGCTCAGGCTGACGCGGATGATGGCCCAGGCCTCGTCCAGCAGCGGCACCGTACGGTGCGAGCGGTACCGCCCCGAGCTCAGCAGCAGCACCCCCCAGATCGCCAGGGCGAGCGGCAGGAGAGGCAGGTACTCCGCCAGCGGATGGAG
>CAXTNS010000474.1:0-1481 GCA_964245465.1 uncultured Thermoanaerobaculia bacterium | reverse complement strand
ACGCCAGCGCCGACCATCAGCTGCCCGACGCCCAGATGGACGCCCATCGCCGCCGCGACGAACACCACAACCGCGATATTGGCGGCCGGGCTGGTGATCCGGAACAGCGATACGGCGAGCGGCAACACGGTGTCGCGCACCGCGTAGGCGCAGAGGAAAGCGGCGGAAACGAGCAGCAGATCGAGGCTGAAGATCGAGACCGAGAGGATGCGAGCCCGTTCTTTGAGCATGGGTTCTATTAAGAGATCACCGACCAGCCGTGCCAGTTGCCTATTCTAACGTGCAACAGGCCCCCTTCGTCTATGCCTACCGAACATACTCTCCTCGGGAGAGCTTCCCGAGGAGGTCCGCATAGAGGTCCGCCACCCGTTCCCAGGAAAAAAGGAGCGCCGCCCGCCGGGCCGCCGCCCGTCCGCGAGCCCGCGCGCGGCCGGGGTTGGCCCCCGCCCAGTCCAGACGGTCCGCCCGCGTCGCGGGCTCGTCGGCCCGGCTCCAGAGCCCCACTCCGCCCGCCACCTCGCGATTCTCGGGCGCGTCGTTCACCACCACGCAGTTGCCGTAGCCCATGGCCTCCACGAGGGCAGGATGGGTGCCGCCCACCTCGGTGGCGTGGACGTAGGCGAGAGCGTGGGAGAGAAGCTCGCGGTAGCCCTCGCCATAGATCGGCCCAGGGAACAGGATCCGGGGATCGGCCCCGCGGGTGAAGCTCGAGATGAGCTCCCCCGCGTAGGGCGCTCCGCCCACCATCACCAGAGGAAGATCGCCGCCGACCCTTCGATAGGCCTCGGCCACCCGGTGGGGGTTGTTCTCCGGCTCGAACCGGCTGACGTAGAGGAAGTAGCGCCGGGGCTCGATCCCCAGCCGCGCCAGCACCCCCTCCTCGGCCGGCGGACGCGGATCGACCCCGTAGGCGATGGGCACCGACTCCGCGCCGTAGCGCTCCCGGTAGTGGCGGCGGATGACCTCGGCGTCCGTCACCAGCGCGTCCGGCAGCACGCAGGCGAGCCGCTCGGACAGGGCGTACACCCCCCGGCCGAACGCGCCCCACTTGGCGCGGCGCTTCTCGATACCGTCCACGTTGAGCGCCACCGGAATGCCCGAGACCCGGAGCAGCGGCACGAACAGGGCGTTGGCCGAGTTGACCACCAGGGCCGCGTCGTACCCGGCCGCCGCCGCGTGCAGGCAGGAGAGGAAGGTGTGGACGGGCGTGTCCAGGTACTTCGTGCGGATCGTGGGGAGCACCACGAGATCGACTCCCCGCCAGCTCTTCAGCTCCCGCGGCGTCGAGTGGGACCGGCAGTAGACGGTGACCCGGAAACCCCGGGCGAGCAGCCGCACCGACAGCTCCTCCATGAGCGTCTCGTAGCCGCCGTAGCGTCCGGGGATGCCACGGCTGCCGATGAGGGCCACGGAGAGAGGCTTCATGCCCATGCCTCCACCCCCGCGGATCGGCGTGATCCCCGTAGGGGCGGCCCCACGTG
>CAXTNS010000473.1:0-5641 GCA_964245465.1 uncultured Thermoanaerobaculia bacterium | reverse complement strand
GGCATCATCCGTCCCGGTCCCATCGTGGGCAACCTGGCGAACCCCTACTTCGAGCGGCGCAACGGCCGCCAGCCGGTCGTCTATGCGCACCCGAGCCTCAAGCCCATCCTGGAGCGGACGCTCGGCGTGCCCATCTTCCAGGAGCAGCTCCTGCGGGTCGCCATGGTGGCCGCGGGCTTCACGGGCGGCGAGGCCGAGGAGCTGCGGCGCGCCATGGGCTCCAAGCGTTCCGTCGAGCGGATGAACGCCATCGTGGACAAGCTCCGCCGCGGCATGAACGAAAGGGGGATCACGGGCAAACCTCAGGATGAGATCGTCCAGGGCATCACCTCCTTCGCCCTTTACGGCTTCCCCGAGTCCCACGCCGCGAGCTTCGCCCTGATCGCCTACGCCAGCGCGTACCTGAAGGCCCACCACCCCACCGCCTTCTACCTCTGCATCCTGAACGCCTGGCCCATGGGCTTCTACCACCCGGCCACACTGGTGAAGGACGCCCAGCGCCACGGCGTCGAGATCCGGCCCGTGGACGTGCAGACCTCGGGCGTCCTCTGCCGCTGGGAGGACCGTGAGCTGAAGGAAGGCGAGCGCGATCCCCGCACGGGCACGGCGCCCGCCGTGGGCGCCATCCGTCTCGGCTTCAAGTTCGTCAAGGGCCTGCGGGGGCGGGCCGGCCTGTCCATCGAGACCGAGCAGGGCAAGGCGCCCTTCGCGGACGCCGAGGACCTCGTCCGCCGCTGCGACCTCCACGAGGACGAGCTCCAGAGCCTGGCCTCCGTGGGCGGCCTGGCCTGTTTCGGCCTCACCCGTCGCGCCGCCCTCTGGCAGGTGGCCCGCCTCGGCAAACCCGCCGGCCCGCTGCTCGATCGCCTGCCCGATCCCGAGCCCTCACCGTTGCCCGAGATGACGGCCGTGGAGGAGACCCAGGCGGACTACGGGGGCGTTCAACTCACCCTGGGACCGCACCCCCTGACCTACATGCGGGCTCTGCTGGAGAAGAAAGGAGTGACCCCCGCCGCCGGCCTCGACGCCCTGCCCAACGGCACCAAGGTCCGCACCGCCGGCTCCGTAATCGTCCGCCAGCGTCCCGGCACCGCCAAGGGCCTCCTCTTCCTGACCCTGGAAGATGAGACCGGCATGTCCCAGGCCGTCGTTCCCCCGGACCTCCTCCAGCAGCACCGCAAGCTCATCGTAGGCTCCCCCGGCCTCGTGGTCGAGGGCGTCCTCCAGAAGCGGGACGGGACGATCTCGGTGAAGGGGGAGAAATTCTGGTCGCTGAAGGAGCTGGTGGCGGTGCCGAGCCATGATTTCCGGTAACCTATGGCTGATACCAATGCTTTGAGCTATCTTAGCGACGGGTATCTGAGACGATGAAGCCAACGGTCTATATCGAAACCTCAGTCGTCAGTTACTTGACGTCGCGGCCGAGTCGCGCCTTGGTTCTCGCTGCTCACCAGCGGCTCACGCAGGAGTGGTGGGATAAGCGGTCGAGATTCGACCTGTTCATCTCAGAGTTGGTTCTGCAAGAGATGAGCTTGGGAGATCCCGTGCAGCGGCCCGCCGCTTAGAGGCGGTGCAGGGAATTGCTGTCGTGGCGCAGAGCGACGAAGCCACGAATCTGGCCCGAACCTTCACCAGGCAAGGCTCTGTGCCGGAGAATGCTCTGGCCGATGCTCTCCACATTTCGCTTGCCGTCATTGGTGGGATCGATTACTTGCTGACTTGGAACTGTACTCACATCGCGAAGGCTCCGATACGGAGCCGGATCGAAAAGGTCTGCCGCGACGCAGGTTATGATCCACCCGTCATCTGTACTCCGGAAGAGCTTATGGAGGATTGATCTGTATGGAACGTGACCCCATCATCGAAGAAATTCGTCGAGCACGTGAAGAGTATGTCGCTTCCTTTAACTACGACCTGAATGCCATCGTTCGTGATCTGAAGGAGCGAGAGGGCAAGAGCGGTCACAAGGTCGTGTCGCTTTCGCCCAAGCGCCTCGAAGTCAAAGCAAAAGAGTAGTTGCTCTGCTTATCAGGTCTTCCTGAACACCCAAATGAACATCTGAATGTAGGCGGGCCTGCCGTCCGCTCCCGGTACGATCAGAAACTCCTGGGGATTGCCTCCCTCGGGGGTGACGGAGAAGCGGTGCTCGCCGATCTTCGTGACGGGCAGCTCGGCGCCAAAACGCTTCAGGATGAGTCCGCCGTCCTTCTCGACGATCTCCATGGTCCAGCGGTTCGCGTAGGTGCCGGTGTACGAGGCTCTCTCCGCGGGGCTCATGGGAAGAGGCTCCGGCCTGGAGATCGGGGCGGGCGTCCTGGGGCCCAGCAGCAGGTCGAACGCGGCGTCGAAGGTCTTGTTGAAGCGGATGCCCTCCCGGTTGTTCAGCACGATCACGGCGATCCGCCGCTCGGGGAACATCCGGATCTCGGCGTCGTAACCCGGGAGCTCGCCGCCGTGCTCGGCCCGGAGCAGTCCGCGGTCGTCCTGCCGGATGAGACCGTAGCCGTAGGCACCGTGGACGAAGACGTTGGTCGGGATCTCGACGTGAGGCGTCAGCAGCTTCGCGGCCACGCCGGACGGCAGCGCCTGTTTGCCGTCCATCTTGCCGTCGTTCAGGATCGCGATCACGAAGCGGGAGAGATCAGACAGGGTCGTGAACGCGTATCCGGCGGGCCAGAGCCGGGTGTCGTCCGCGAGGGGCCTCACGACCTTCGGTGTTTCCTTGCCCTCCGCGGCGTGACCCATGGCGAGGGGCCAGGTCATGGCCATCATGGGCCGCAGGGTCGTGCGGGCCATGCCGAGGGGGCGGAAGAGGATCTCCTCCATGCGGTCCGCATAGGGCTTGCCGCCCGCCGCCTCCAGAGCGTATCCGGCCAAGGCGTAGCCGGCGTTCGAGTAGGAGAATGCTTTGTCGGGCTCGATCAGCAGGTCGTCGTCCTTCAGGGACCGCACGAAGACGCCCAGAGCCTCCTCGCCATGGAGACCGTCTCCGCCCGGGACTTCCCGGAGCCCCGAGGTCTGCGCGAGAAGCTGCTCCAGGGTGAGCTTCGAGATCCGCGGCGCGAGGCCGGGGACGGCGTCGCCCACCGGAGCACCGAGACGGAGCCGTCCGCCTTCCGCTTCCGCGACCACGGCGGTTGCGGTCAGGACCTTGGTCAACGATCCGACACGGAACACCGTCTCAGGCGTCACGGGCGCGCCCGTCTCCACGTTGGCCACACCCAGTCCTTTCGAGAAGACGATCCGGTCACCGCTGACGACGGCCACGGCCGCCCCCGGGGTGCCGGTCGCGGCGATCTCTTCGAGAGCCGTGCGCTCCAGCGGGGTGAAATCAGAGACTGCTTGTGCGCAAAGGCACCCCGGCAGGACGAGGACGAGCAGCAGGCTCATTCGGATCTTTTTCAGGTTCATGGGTGGAATCGTATGACACCCGCCAAGCATCAATAGAATCTCGTGCGTGCGAGGTCCAGGAGATAAAGACCATCCCATTCTCATCCTCGGCGCCGGGGCCGCGGGGCTCCTCGCGGCCGTTTTCGCCGCGGGGGCAGCAGGGCGAGGCCGCCGCGTCGTGGTCCTGGAACGGACTCCAGATGGCGGCCGCAAGATCCTGGTGAGCGGCGGTGGACGGTGCAACATCCTGCCGTCGGACGTCGATCCAGGACGCTTCGTCACTGATTCATCGCCCAATACCTTGCGGAAGATCCTCACTTCCTGGCCTCTCGCGGAGCAGCGGCGTTTTTTCGAAGAGGAGGCGGGGATTCCTCTCGCTTTGGAGAGCGAAACGGGCAAGCTCTTCCCTGCCTCGAACAGCGCCCGGGAGGTGCGGGACAAGCTGATGGCCCTGGCCCGCCGGCGGGGCGCTGAATTCCGTTTCAGTGCCCGGGCGGTGGACCTCGCGCCTTCGAATGGATCATGGATGGTACGGCTTGAGAATGGGGAGGAGATTTCAGCGGCTGCCGTGGTCGTGGCGACGGGCGGCCTCTCGCTGCCGGGGACGGGGAGCGACGGCACCGGTTTCTCGATGATCCGCCGGCTCGGGCACACGGTCCACGAGACGTATCCGGCGCTGACGCCGCTCACCCTCGATCCTCCCAGGTACGCCTCTCTGGCGGGGATCTCGCGCGTGGTCACCTTGCGGGCGCCCGGATCCAAGCGGCCTTTCACGACTCACGGCGGCTTCCTCTTCACCCATCGCGGCTACAGCGGTCCGGCCGTGCTCGACATTTCCCACCGGGCTGTGCGCCTGCGGCAGCCGATCCGCGTGCAGTGGACGGAGCTTGACGCCGGGGCGTGGGACCGGCTCCTGCGCGAGACGCCGGGCACCGCCCTCGGCCTGCTGCGCCGCCATCTGCCGGACCGGCTGGCCGAGGCGCTTCTTCAGGATGCAGGGGTGGAGGGGGATCGCAGCCTCGCCCGGCTCCGCCGAGAGGAGCGCCAGCGGCTCGTCGAGGCCCTCGCCGGCCATCTCCTTCCCTGGACGGGGGACGAGGGCTACCGCAAGGCCGAGGTCACGGGCGGCGGCGTGGCGCTCTCCGAGATCGATCCGCGGACGATGGAGAGCCGCCTCCATCCCGGGCTCTTTCTCTGCGGCGAGATCCTGGACGCCTTCGGACCCATCGGCGGCTACAACTTCCTCTGGGCCTGGGCCTCGGGCCGGGCGGCGGGGCAGGCGTTGAATCCGCAGGCGAGCGGCATATCGCTGGACCAAGATTTCCGTTGACATCTGGGCTGCTCAGAGCCATACTTGGTTTGCATTAAAGACCAGTTTCCGATCTCTCGGCCGCTGCGGAAGCTGTGGGCTTTATCAAGGAGGAATTATGAAAAGAAAGACCAAGAAGAGGCTGACGCTCAACCGCGAAACGATCCACAACCTGACCGGTGTTACGGGGGGAGGCAAGGAGGACCCCACTTTGCCCTTGTCGGGATGCTTCCCTACGATGTGCGGCGGCCGTGCGTGCATGCCCGACTCGACGCCCAACAACGGCTGCATGCCATCCGTGGAAGTCCCCTGCGACCCTGTCTCTGAGTACTGCTGAGGGACCCTGCCCGAGGTGGATCCGATCGCCTTCCTGACAGCTTATCAATCCGCCCGGAAAGCCACCATCGGATCCACCCGCGTGGCCCGCCTCCCTGGCAGGTACGCGGCGAAGAGGGAGACCAGCGCCAGGGCAGCGGCCACGCCCGCGAAGGTGGGCGGGTCCGTGGCGGGCACGCCGAAGAGGAGGCTCGCCATCAGCCGCGTGGCGGCGAAGGCGAGGACGAGCCCGGCCACGAGGCCCGCCAGGGCCAGCGTGCCGGCCTCGCGCAGCACCATGCGCAGCACCGAGCCGGGTTGGGCGCCCAGGGCCATGCGCAGCCCCATCTCCCGCGTCCGCTGGGCCACCGAGTAGGACGTGATGCCGTAGATGCCCACCGCCGCCAGCACCATCGCCAGGGCCGCGAACACGCCCAGCAGCACCATGTTGAACTGCCGCCCGGCCATGGACCCGGCCACTACCTGCTCCAGGGTGAGGACCTTGGAGACCGGTTGGTCGCGGTCCACCGCGAAGATGGCGGCGCGGGCGTCCGGGATCAGCCTCTTGGGATCGCCCGCCGTGCGCAGCACGAAGTACTGCGATCCCGAGCCCATCTGCGCCTGCGG
>CAXTNS010000472.1:1586-5647 GCA_964245465.1 uncultured Thermoanaerobaculia bacterium | reverse complement strand
CTCCATGATCTCGGACGGCGGGCCGGACGATCTCACGCCTCAGACGGCCCGACCTCCGTTACAATAGGCGAACCTTGGGAATTGAGAACGTTCTTCGCCGGTGGGAGGCCTTCTCCCACTTTACGGATGAGCAGCTCGTCCAGCTCGGGCAGTGCGCGGCGCGCCAACGCTTTCCCAAGGGATCGTTCATCGTGCGCGAGGGCGAGGAGACTCAGGACGCCTATCTGATCGAGGGCGGCGGCGTGCGCATTCAGAGGAAGACACCTTACGGCCACTTCCGCCTGGCGGCCCTGGATGCGGGGTCCATCTTCGGCGAGACCTCCTTTGTCGACGGCGTCCCCCGTTCGGGAGACGCGGTGACGACGGCGGACTCGGATCTGATCACCCTCGACCACGGCGCGCTCGTGGCGCGAATGGAGGCGGACCAGCGCTTCAAGCTGGCCCTCTACTGGGCTTTCTGGAAGAGCCTCTCCTCGAAGCTGCGGCAGACCAACGCGAACCTCACCCATTTCTTCTCCGGGGCCGGCGCGGCGTCGAGCTCCCAGCCGGCCGCGAAGGGCGAGCCTCCCATCGAGTTCCACGTGGACCTGGCTTCCAAGCGCAAGCTCTTCCAGGAGCAGAAGCTGTCGAGCCTGGAGATCAATTTCCTCAGCTCGCTCTCGAAGGAGCGCAAGTACGGTCCCGGCCAGGTCATCTTCCGCGAAGGGGAGATGGGCAACGAGATGTACGTGGTGCTCGAAGGGCGGGTGATGATCAGCAAGTACATCCCCGGCGCGGGCGAGGAGGCCTTGGCCTTCCTGGAACGGGGTGGCTATTTCGGCGAAATGGCGCTGATCGACCAGGAGCCGCGCTCGGCCGACGCCAAGGCCCACGAGGGAGGGGCCGTGGTGCTCGCCATCTCCCGCGAGGTGCTGGAGGGGATCCTGGACATCCACAAGATCTCGTCGATCCGGCTGCTCACGATCCTCTGCAACCTGGTGGCGAGCCGGCTGCGGGAGCTGGACGACAAGATCATCGGCTGGTTCATCATTGCCGGCGGCTCCGGGATCTCCTGGCCGGTGCCCCCGCCTCCGGCGTAAGCGTCCCCAGAACCTTTCCCACCAGGGACGACAGCGGCAGGCCGGCGCGGCCGGTCTCGTCGAACCATCCCGCTGCCATTCCCTCTCTTACCTCGCCTCCCCAGGAGAGACCAGCTCGGTGGACGTCGATCTCCAGGTCGCGGTAGGTGATGCCGTGCCTCACCTGGCCCGCCTTCTCTCCCACGGTCCAGCAGCCGCCGTAGCGGGAGGCCAGGGCGGCCTCGGGGGAACCCTTTTGAGGGACGCCGTCCACCTCCAGGGTCACCCAGGGGAGCTCCCAGGTGCCGGCGAGGAGCGTGCTGTTCTCGGGCCGGTGGAAGAGGAGGACCTGCCCGCTGTCACCATTCTCCACCACGGCCACGAGGAGGCGGTGGCGCTCGCCCTCCCGCTTGGCTTTGGGGATGGGATAGCGCTCGGGGTCTCCTTCCAGGGAGGCGCGGCAGCCGGGACGCAGGGGGCAAAGGAGGCACTTGGGCCGGCGAGGCGAGCAGAGGGTGGCGCCGAGCTCCATGAGGGCCTGGTTGCTGTCACCCGACCGCTCGGGAGCGAGGAGCTCGGCCGCCGCGGCGAGGAGCTTCCGGCGGGCGGGGCCCGAGCGCGGGTCTTCCTCCAGAGCCAGGCAGCGGGAGAGGACCCTCTCGACGTTGCCGTCCATCACCGGCGCGGCCACCCCGAAGGCGATGCTGGCGACCGCCGCCGCCGTATAGGCGCCAATGCCCGGCAGGGTGAGAAGGCCCTCGACGGTGGAGGGAAACTCCCCGATCTCGGCGATCCGCCGTGCGGCGGCGTGGAGTTGGCGCGCCCGCCGGTAGTAGCCCAGGCCGGACCACAGAGTAAGGACTTCCTCGACCTCCGCCCGAGCCAGGTCCTCCACGGTGGGAAAACGTTCCAGGAAACGGTTGTAAAAAGGGAGCACGGTTTCCACCCGAGTCTGCTGGAGCATGACCTCGGAGAGCCAGATCTTGTAGGGATCGCTCGTCCGGCGCCAGGGAAGGTCCCGACGATGGTGATCGAACCAGCTCAGGAGATTGTTCAGGAGGCTGCCTGCCTGCCGCATCGCGTCATTCTAACCGGTACTGGCGCAGCCAAATTGGCAGAGTCACATGTCAATGGAGGTAAAAGAGAAGCCCCCGGCAAGGAAGCCGGGGGCTTTCCTCCTCCCTTTCAGGAGGAGGATTTGGGGGGGAGGCCCCATCTCTCCGGGTTGGATATTGTGGCTGTACCCCTGTATCTAGGGGAATTAGGTTGGTTCAAAAGAGGGTGAGATCTCGCGATCTCAAAAGCTGGTGGGACTTGGTTGGTTGGTTTGGAACCTCCCCCTCAGCGTTTCCTGTCTCCTATCCTCTGCAACAGCCATGCCCGGTTTCCCACTCCCTCTCTGCGAGGCCGATGAGAGGATCCGAGGGGCTGGTTTTCAAGGTGTCCCCCAGAGGGGCGCGTTGGGAGGAGAACGGCCGAAGCGTCCGTTTCCCCTCACTGTCCGTTCCTTTTTGCAAACGTGGCGCCGCCAGAGGGTATTCCGGGTTATCCAGGGGGTGCCTGAAAAAGAAAAGGCCCCCGCGCCTTGCGGCGGGAGGCTCAGGGAGGAGGTTCCGTGCTTCTTGGTTGGGTGGATTGGCTGGATCTACCCCTGCTCAGGGGAAAAGAAGGAGGGATCTTTCAAGGATGGAGGTCGCTTGCGATCTCCTTTAAAGGATGGATATGGTGTGGCTGGTTGGAACCTCCCCCTCGTTACGAACTACTGATATGTGCCTTTTTCTAATGCAATCACCATGCCTGACAGGCCGCGATGCTGAAAGAGCCATTGAAATCGCTATTTGAGCGACTCCCAGGCTGCCCGAGCGGGAGAATTTTTCCTCCCTCTGTGTTTCGTTCGTACAAATGCGTTGCTGAGAATTTGGCATTTCTACATGGACACGCCCTGGAGGGCCGGACCTGATGCCGGAGTTGAGGGAAATCCGTACCGTCGGCTGGAAGGAATACCTCGCTCTGCCGGAGTTGGGGATCTCCCGCCTCAAGGCGAAGGTGGATACGGGAGCCCGCACGTCGACTTTGCACGTGGACTCCCTGGAAGTGCTGGAAGTTTTACCGGACGGCATGGAGATGGTGGAGCTCGTCGTCAGTCCCGACCGCCGGCGGCCGGACGTTTGCGTACGGGCCCGGGCGCGGATCCTCAAGCGCATGCGCGTGGTCGACTCGGGGGGCCACCCGGAAGTGCGGCCGGTCATCGAGACGGAGCTGGTGCTCGGGCTCGTGCGCAAGCGGATCCTCCTGACACTCACCAACCGCTCCGGCATGCTGTTTCGTATGATCCTCGGCCGCAAGGCCCTGGAGGGGGACTTCTGCGTGGACGTCGCGAGCAAGTACCTGTTCCGCAAATTCCACCACCTTCCCGCCGCCGGCTCTAGAGGAAAAGATAGAGGAAAGAGAGAGGGATGAAGATCGCCATTCTGTCGCGCAAGGCGACGCTGTACTCGACCTCGCGCCTGATCGAGGCCTGCCGCCAGCGCGGGGCCGACGTCGCGGTGCTCGATCCGCTGCAGTGCGTGGTCAAGGTGTCCAAGAAGAAGCCCGAGGTGTTCCATAACGGCGAGCGGGTGACCGGGGTGGACGGCGTGGTCCCGCGCATCGGTGCCTCGATCACCTTCTACGGGCTGGCCGTGCTGCGCCAGTTCGAGATGATGGGGGTCTTCCCAGCCAACGAGAGCCAAGCCATCTCGCGCAGCCGCGACAAGCTGCGCAGCCTCCAACTCCTGTCGCGCTACGACATCGGGATCCCGCCCACGGCCTTCGCCCGCCGCCACGAGGACGTGCGCTCGGCCATCCGCAAGGTCGGGGGTGCTCCCGTCATCCTGAAGCTCCTCGAAGGGACGCAGGGGATGGGTGTCATTCTGGCCGAGTCGGTCAAATCGGCGGAATCGGTGCTGGACGCCATGAGCTCGCTGGGGCAGCACATCCTGATCCAGGCCTTCATAGAGGAGG
>CAXTNS010000472.1:0-1576 GCA_964245465.1 uncultured Thermoanaerobaculia bacterium | reverse complement strand
GCCGCGATGGAGCGCCAGGCCGGCGAAGGGGAGTTCCGGAGCAACCTCCACCGCGGCGGCACGGCCTGCGGGGTGACGCTGGAAGAGGCCTACGTCTCGACGGCCGTGCACGCGGCCGAGGTGCTGGGCCTGAACATCGCCGGCGTAGACATGATCCCCTCGAAGGACGGCCCCATGGTGCTCGAGGTGAACAGCTCGCCCGGCCTCGAAGGGATCGAGGGGGCGACCGGTGTGGACGTGGCGGGGGCGATGATCGACTTCGTGGTCGGGCACGCGCACCGGGGCCATCCCCAGACCCGGGGGCGGGGGTAGGACCGCGGTTATGACCAGGACGGAGCCCCTGGCCTTCTGCGGCACCCCGGTCGCCCTGGGGGAGACGGCGGAGCTGCGGCTCAAGGTCGCCGAGTCCTACACGGCCGAGCCGGTCGCCGTGCCGGTGACGGTGGTGCGGGGGGCTCCCGGTCCCACGCTCTTCGTCACCGCCACGGTCCACGGCGACGAATTGAACGGGGTCGGCATCCTGCGCGGCCTGCTCAACGAGACGGACTTCAGCCCCTTGAAGGGGACGCTCATTGCCGTGCCCGTGGTCAACGTCCCGGGGTTCCTCAACCAGGACCGGCGCCTGCCCGACCGGCGGGACCTGAACCGCAGCTTTCCCGGCAGCCGCAAGGGCTCGCTCACCGCCCGCCTGGCCGACACCATCTTCCGCGAGGTCATCCGCAAGAGCGACTTCGGGATCGACCTCCACACGGCGGGCGGCGAGCGCACGAACTACCCCCAGGTGCGGGGCGACCTCGGCAATCCCGGGGTGGCCGAGCTCGCCAGTGCCTTCGGCTGCTCGCTGATGGTGGACGGCGCCGGTCCGGAGAGCTCGCTGCGCCGCACGGCCGTCGCGGCCGGCGTGCCGACCATCGTCTATGAAGCGGGGAGCGCCCGCCGGCTGGAGCGGCCGTTCATCGAGGTGGGGATCGCCGGCGTGCTCAACGTGCTCCGGCACTTGAAGATGATGCCGGGCGAGCCCATCCCGCCGTCCCTGGCGTTGCGGATCGGCGACACGCACTGGATCCGCTCGAAGAAAGGCGGCATCCTGGACCTCCGGGTCGACCTGGGCCAGCCGTTGCGCCGGGGCCAGGCGATCTCGGTGCACACCAACCCTTTCGGGCGCGAGAGGAGCCAGCTCAAGTCCCCTCACGCCGGCATCGTGCTGGGCCTGACGCAGCTCCCCCTGGTCCATCCGGGGGACGCCATCTGCCACGTCGCCCGCGTGCTCCCCCGGGAGATCGACGCCTGGAGCGAGCTCTGGGACGGTAGAATCCGGCCATGAAGAAGCTGCTGCTGATCTTCGTTTTTCTGGTCCTGGTGGCGGTTCTGGCGACCGTCGCCGGCATCCTCGCGGGAGGGAAGGGGGGATCGGCCGCTGCCAGAGGGGATGGCGATACTGGCACGGTCCTCGTCTGGCGCATCGACGGTCCGGTGCTCGAACAGGAGGCGCCGCGGTTCCCGTTCAGCGGCGGCGTCGATCCCGGCAGCATCGCCGAGCTCTACCCGGCCTTCCGCGCCGCCGTGCGGGATTCCG
>CAXTNS010000471.1:4221-5699 GCA_964245465.1 uncultured Thermoanaerobaculia bacterium | reverse complement strand
GGGTGGGGTGGCTCAGGCGGATGCCGTTGAAATCCCACAGGACGCCGCGCTCGTCGCGGCCCGCGTAGCCGGTGTCGCCCGCCACGATGCGGTCGAGGTCTTCCAGGAGGACGCGGCCCACGGCGGCCCCGACGATCCGGTTGGCGCCGTCGCGCACGGGGGTGGAGACGTGGAGGAAGACGCGCCGGTCGTGAGGGTCCCAGCGCGGCGCGTCGAGCCCGGCGTTGCCCGCCATGGCGTTCCTCAGGTAGGGGGCGGAGAGATAGCTCCGGCCGAGAAGCCGGTCGCCGGTGGCGAGCGTCACGCGGCCGTCGAGGCCCGTCAGGTAGAGGGCGTCGAAGCCGTGGGTGCCCTGCATCTGGACGAGAGAGAGGTGGACGTCCTCGCGCAGGCTCGCCTCGCGGGAGCCGGCGAGGAACCGGGCGGTCTCGGGCGCCAGGGCGAGGACCTTGATGTCGGAGAGCACCCCCGCGAGGTAGCCGTCGATCGCCCCGGCGGTGTTGGCCGCCTGGCGCAGGTTCTGCTCGCGGGCGGCGGCGATCAGCTCCGCCCGGCCGGAGGCTTCGTTGTACAGGGTAAGCAGGGCGAGCGGCACGAGGGCCAGCGTCCCGAGCAGGAACGCCAGCTTGGCGGCCCAGGGCCAGTCGCGCCAGCGCAGCCGGCTCTTCACCGGTTTTCTCCCAGGACCGCCGGGCGCACGCGCACCAGGCTGAGCTCGTTCTCCGGCACGAGGCCCCGCCCCTCCATCCGCGGCAGGCCCGTGACCCGGCGCCGGCAGAGGGTGACGTTGACGGCCTCGGCGAGCGGTGCGATGGGCAGGTCACGGGCCAGAATCCGCTGGACCTGGAAGTAGGCGCGGGCTCGTTTCGCGAGGTCCACAGTCCGCGCCCCCTCGGCCAGGGCGGCGTCGAGCTCGGGGCTGGCGTAGCCCATGATCTGGGTGGTCCCGAGGGAGCCGAAGCGGACGTTCAGGTTCTCCGGGTCCGGCCCGTGGCTGCCGCCGATCAGGGTCAGGTCGAAATCGTGCCGCCGGAGGGCGCGTTCGATCCACTGTCGGCCGCTCACGGTCTCCACGCGCACGGCGATGCCCACCTGGCGGAGCTGGCCGGCCACCTCGCGGGCGATGTCCTGGAAGGGTGACAGGGCTGCGCAGAGGAGCACGGTCTCCAGGCGAGCGCCCTCTGAATCGGGTCTCAGGCCGGCGGCGTCGAGCAGGGCGCGGGCGCGGTCCCGGTCGAGCGTCGGGGCCTGGGCCTCCGGATCGTAGGCCCACGCCACGGCCGGCGTGTAGAAGCCGTAGCCGACGGCGCCGTAGCCGTGGAGGGCGCGCTCGAGCCGCGCCGGATCCACGGCCGGTGCGCCCGAGAGCTTCACTTGCCGCAGCGTTTCATCGGGCTGAAACGCCCACGCTTCTTGCGCGGGCCAGGGCGGCGGACGTTCGCGGCTCGCAAGCTCGGCGACCGGCCCCGACGTGCGCG
>CAXTNS010000471.1:0-4211 GCA_964245465.1 uncultured Thermoanaerobaculia bacterium | reverse complement strand
CCCGGAGGTCGTCAAAGGGCTTGCGCCGCAGGTTGAAGGCCAGGTAGTACCGGCCGTCGCTCGGCGAGGTGAAGACCCGAAGACGCTCGTCCCGGGCCAGCCGGGGGAAGAGCGAGAGGGAAGGGCGCATCACCACATAGTCCACCTGGCCGGAGGTCATGAGCTCGGGGCCGCGGCCCGGGTCCGGCTCGAAGGTGTAGATCACCCGGTCGAGGAATGGCCCGGGCCGGAAGAAGGAGCGGTTGGCGGTGAGGATGATGCGTTTTCCCGGGGTCCATTCGGCGAGCTCGAACGGTCCGGTGCCGATGGCGGTCTTCGGCGTCCCCGGAGTGGGCCGGGGGAGAATGAAGGCTCCGAGGTCGGCGAGGGTGGAGAGGAAGGGAGCCCAGGGCTCGCGTAGATGGATGATTACGGTGTGCTCATCCGGCGTCTCGACGCGGTCGATGCGGCGGAGGGCCTCGGCGGCGAAGGAGGGCGCCGTCTGCTCCCTAGGGCGGAGGCTCTCCAGGGTCCACTGGACGTCGTCGGCTTCGAAGGGGCGGCCGTCGTGCCAGCGCACCCCTTGGCGGAGGTGGAAGGTGTATCGGCGGCCGTCCGGGCTCACCTCCCAGCGCTCGGCGAGGTCGGGGTGGAGGCGCGCGTCGGCGTCGAGCATCGCCAGCCGGCTGTAGAGGTTCGGCGCGATGAGCAGGGAGATCTCGTCAGTGGAATTGGGGTTGAGATCCACGGGCTCGGAGGGGAGCAGGACCCGGAAGTCGCCGCCTCCGCCCTTGGTCTCCAGCAGCGAGGGCGCGGGCCGGTCGCAGGCGGTGAAAAACAACAGAACCGCGACGAGGACGGTGACTCCTCGCCAGAGTTTCGGATGGAGCCTGCCCACGGGCGCAATATACTCTGCTGCCGGCGGGAAAGCCCGTCCGGAGACATTAATGAAGGTTTTTCTTAAATCCATCGCCGCGTTGGTCCTGCTCATGCTCGCGATCTGGGCCATCCGCCCGGACGGAGAGCGGGAGGTGGGGAACGTCAACGCCGCGCCCCGGCGGGCTCCGGCGGTCCAGGCGGGCGATGGGACCTGGCGGCGGTCTCCCCTCTGGGACGACGGCAAGGCCGAGTTCTGCACCTACGACGTGACCTGGGCCCGCTACGGCCACCACTTTAACGGCCGGGCCCTGCTCGTCCTGGTCAAGGAGCCGTGGGCGCCGGACCTGGACGTGAAAGCCGACCGGCCCCGTAAGGACGGCTTCGACATCCTGAAGCTCAACCACGTGCGGGACGTGGCCACCGGCATCTACACCTACCACCAGATGGCGAGCGTCTACACCCGCCGCGACTCGGGAGCGCTCCAGAAGATCGCCGCCACCAGCTCGGAGGCCTGCGGCATCGCCACGGCCCAGATGGTGCGCGGCCGGCTCGACACCCGCTCCTACTTCGACGGCCAGGGGGACCGGTCCATGGACTGGCCGGCCGGCGCCGTGCCCGAGGACGGCCTGCCCGTCCTCCTGCGCGACTTCGTGGCCGCCCTGGCGCCGGAGACGCTCCAGGTCTTCCCCTCGCTCCTCGCCGGGCGTTTCGGGGACCTGAAGCCCGCGGTGTACCAGGTGGAGAAGAGGGACGGGCCTGAAGGGACCGTCGAGATCCGGCTGGCGAATCCCCCTTCCTCCCTCCTCTATGTCTTCCAGAAGGAGGCGCCCCATCGCCTCGTCCGCTTCGAGCGCGAGGATGGGACGGTGTACAGGATGGCCAAGTGCGAGAGGTTGGCTTACTGGGAGATGCATGACCCGGGCGACGAGGCCTGGCTGCCGCCCGGGGTCAGGTAGGCCTACAGCTCCGTCAGCACCTTCGCCAGCCGCTCGACGGCCCAGTCGATCTCTTCCTTCTTGATCACCAGGGGCGGGGCGATGCGGATGACATGGTCGTGGGTCTCCTTGCACAGGAGGCCTTCATGCTGGAGGGCCTCGCAGAAGCGGCGGGCGCCGCCGGCCTCGCGGTGCAGCTCGATGCCGATCCACAGGCCCTTGCCGCGGACCTCCTTGACGTGCTTCGAGGGGATCTGCCGCAGCTTGTCGATGAAGTAGGGGCCCATCTCGGCGGAGTTCTCCACCATCTTTTCCTCGACCAGCACGCGCAGGGCGGCCCGGCCGACGGCGGCGGCCATGGGGTTGCCGCCGTAGGTGGAGCCGTGCTCGCCGGGCTGGAAGACGCCCATCACGGCCTCATCCGCGAGGATGCCGGAGACCGGGTAGAAGCCGCCCGAGAGGGCCTTGCCCACGATCACCACGTCCGGCCGGACGCCTTCGTGCTCGTAGGCGAACAGCTTGCCCGTACGGCCGAGGCCGGACTGGATCTCGTCCATCATCAACAGGCAGTTGTTCTCCTGGGTGATCTCGCGCAGGCGCTTCAGGTAGCCCTCGGGCGGCATCACGATGCCGGCCTCGCCCTGGATGGGCTCCACCAGGACGGCCGCCACGTTCGGGTTCATGGCCTGCTCGACGGCGCCGGCGTCGCCGTAGGGGAGCACCTTGAAGCCCGGGGTGAAGGGGCCGAAGCCGTCGCGGTAGAGCTCCTCGGTGGAGAAGCTGACGATGGTGATGGTGCGGCCGTGGAAGTTGTTGGCGAAGGTGAGGATCTCGGCCTTCCCTTCCGGCACGCCCTTGACCTTGTAGGCCCACTTGCGGGCCGTCTTGAGCGCCGTCTCCACGGCCTCGGCGCCCGTGTTCATGGGCAGGAACCGTTCGAAGCCCGCCAGCTCGCAGAACTCCTGGTAGAAGGGGCCGAGCTGGTCGTTGCGGAAGGCGCGCGAGGTCAGGGTGACCTGGCGGGCCTGGCCGATGGCGGCGTTCAGGATCTCGGGATGGCAATGCCCCTGGTTGACCGCCGAGTAGGCGGCCAGGAAGTCGAGGTACTTCTTGCCCTCGACGTCCCACACCCAGACACCTTCGCCGCGGCTGACGACGACGTCGAGCGGGTGGTAGTTGTGGGCGCCGTAGCGCTCTTCGAGCGCGATGTAGTCGGCGGTCCTCAGGCTGTTCTTTCTCTCTTCAAGCACGGTGGTGCTCATGTAGGTTTCCTCCGGGAAGGCTCGTTTCTACCCGCTTCTACCATAAACGAAAGGGGCTCGTTTCGGTTCCACTTCGATACTGCTATGATGCGGGCGCTGCCAAGCCCAACTGAGTGATGGTCGATTATTCCAACATCCCCCGCGATTCGCGGCGCGTGCCTCTGGAGACGCGCGTCCAGTTCAAGTTTGACCGCTTCAGCGGATTCTTGAGCGAGTATTCGGCGAACATCTCCCCGGGCGGCATCTTCCTGCGCACGCGGGCACCCCAGGCGCCGGGCACGGTGCTCGACTTCGAGTTCCGGCTGGGCGACGGCTTCGAGCTGATCAAGGGGCGGGGCGAGGTGGTCTGGGTCCGATCGGAGGACGAAGGGCCGACACGGCCGGCGGGCATGGGCATCCGCTTCCTGGAGCTGGCTTCGGGGAGCAAGGAGCTGATCTACCGTATCGTCGACCAGCACATCCTCCAGGGGGGGACGCCGTTCGACGTGATGCAGAGGCCGCCCGATCCGGTGCCGGTCTCCCCAGCGCTGCCGCCGATGGCCGCGGCGTTCGCGGCGTCCCTGGGATCCCCGGCGTCTTCGCCTACGGCTTCTCCCTTGACGCCGGCGGAGGACATCTTCGATCTGGCGCCGATTTCCGCTCCACCACCACCACGCTGGGAGCCGGAGCCCCTGCCGGACGCGACTTCGTGGCTGCCGTCCATCGACGATCCGGCGCTCGAGCCCTTGCCGCCAAGATCGCCGGTATCACCGATATCGCCGATAGCTCCGGCATCGCCGAAGCCGTCGCAATCCCCGGAGCCTTTTCCGGATCTGTTCGCTCCTCCCGAGCCTGAGCCCGAACCCGCTCCGGCGGCGGCTCCCATGTTCACCCCCACCTTCGGCGCGGCCTCGGCACGCCAACCCCGGCGGATCCTGCCCTGGGCCCTGCTGGCGGCCGGGCTGGTCCTCGCCACGGCCTTGTTCCTGTTCCGGGATTCCCTGATGGAGATGGCGGGTCTGGGAGGGGAGGACGAGGTCGTTCAGACGAAGCCTCCGCCCCGTCGTCACCGGCCGCGGCGCCCGACCCAGGCACCCCCGGCGGCCCTGAGCCCACGGCCTCGGCGCTTTCGGAGACGCCCGCTCCTACGCCGCCGCCGACGCCGGAGGTAACTCCG
>CAXTNS010000470.1:5481-5738 GCA_964245465.1 uncultured Thermoanaerobaculia bacterium | reverse complement strand
TCCCAGCTCACCCTGTTCGCCCCGCCCGAGCACGTGGTGGCCACGCTCCTGCGGGACGTGGACGTGAACCAGTTGACGCCCCTCGCGGCGCTCAACCTGATCCACAGCCTGAAGAGCCGCCTGGGGTAAGATCCCACCCCTATGCGACCCGCCGAGCAGGTCTTCGTCGGCATCCCCGGGCCGGATTTGGATTCGGAGTCCGCCGGGCTGCTGTCCGCCCACCAGCCCGGGGGCGTGATCCTCTTCAAACGCAACAT
>CAXTNS010000470.1:1510-5471 GCA_964245465.1 uncultured Thermoanaerobaculia bacterium | reverse complement strand
CTGGCGCGGCGAGGAGGTCGTCGTCCGCGCCGGCACGGTGGTGCGGGTGCTCGCGGCCCTGGACGTGCCGGTGGTCACCGGGGCCGACGTGGCCGTGGCGCTCGAGCAGGTGGCGGTCGCGCCGTGGCGGCGGTTGCTGCCCGACGCCATCTTCGCCATCGACGCCGAGGGCGGGCGGGTGGATCGGCTGAAGGACGTGGTGGGGCCCGCGCCGGCCGCGTCGTTCCTCGCCAAGCACTCGCCCAGCTATTCACTACAGGCAGGCAACTGGGTGGCCCAGTCGTTGCGCCTGTTCGATCTCGACGTGGACTTCGCGCCCGTCGTGGACCTCAACCGCGGCGCCACCGACAACGCCCTCGACGACCGCTACTTCGGCGCCACCCCGGCGGAGGTGATCCCCCGCGCCCAGGCTTTCCTGCGGGGGCTCTATAGCGGCGGCGCCGGAGGCTGCCTCAAGCATTTCCCAGGGCTTGGAGCGGCGGGCGAGGACACCCACTTCCAGATATCCGCCGTCTATCTGCCTGCCGAGGAGCTACGCCCCGATCTCGAGCCCTTCGAGGCTCTCGCCCACCATGCCGGAGCGGTGATGGTGGGGCACGCCCTCTATCCCGCCTACGACAGCTCCATGCGTCCGGCGACCCTGTCGCCCTCGGTCATTGGCGGCGTGCTGCGCGGCCGGCTGGGCTTCGACGGCCTCGTCTTCAGCGACGACATGGAGATGAAGGCGCTCGACGAGTGGGGCGAACTTCCCGAGCGCTGCGAGACCTGCTTCGCCGCGGGCTGCGACGTGCTCCTCGTCTGCCACACCCTGGCGGCCCTGCCGGAGATCGTGGCCCGGCTGGAGCACCCGAGCCTCGCCGGGCGCGTGGCCGAGGCCAACCGCCGCCTCGACACCTACCGCCAGCGCCTCCTCACTCTGCGCACCGCCCGCGACTACGTTCAGTTCATGCGCGAGAACAGCCGCGGCGAACGGCTGGACCGCATCCGCCAGGCGCTGGAACAGATTCGGCAGAGCGGCACCTGATCAGGGGACAACTGGTTTCGCCAGCAGGTCCCGCGGATCGTGGACCTTGCCGCCCTGGACGACCCACTCGATCTCCCGTGTGTTCTTGATGTCTTCGAGGGGATTGGCGCGCAGCACCACGAGATCCGCCTGCATCCCGGCCCCGACGGCGCCGATGGATTTTTCCTTTCCGAGCGCCTGAGCCCCGTTCGCCGTCGCCATCCGGAGCACGTCTTTCGTGGGGATACCGGCGTCCACCAGGAGAGCCATCTCCTCATGGAAGCTCACGCCCGGGATGATCCACGGCGTGGGCGTGTCCGTGCCCACTGTCAGGAGCACGCCGCAGTCGAAGAGCAGCTTCGTCAGGCCCAGCATCTTCGGCCACCGGGCCTGCGCCTGCCGGTACTGATCGTCGGTCCAGGAGGCCGTGAAGATCCCCTTGGGCCAGCCGCGGCGGAACGCCTCTGGGGCGAGGCCCATCTGGGGATGCTGGGTATAGCGCGGGTCGTTGCCCCAGAACTTCGTATGCATCGCGATCAGCGTGGGATCGACCGTGACGCGGCGACGGGCGAGGGTCTCCGCCATCGATATGACCGCAGGTGATTTCAGATCGAGGTGCTCCAGCCAGTAGACCCGCCCGAACATGCTCTGGTCATAGCCCGCGCGGTCCGCTTCAGAAAGGTATTCCGGAGACCAGGAAGCGCCGTGGGTGATGGCGTCGATTCCGAGCTCGGCGGCCTGTGTCCAGGTCGTCCGCTGGAGGTGCCCGATGACGCGCAGCCCATGGGCATGCGCCTCGTCGACCGCGACCCGGACCAGATCGGGGGTCATGGACGAGTAGACCTTGATGAAGTCCACCCCGGCGGCCGCCTGCCACCGGATTTCCTTGCGGATGGCGGCTTCGTCTTTCACGGGGGCGAAGGGCTCCGGATTGAAGCTGCTGGCGTTGACGATGCGCCCCGCCGTCAGCAGCGACGGGCCGGTCACCTTTCCCTCCGCGATCATGTTTCGCAGGGTGACCGCGGCCTCCGTCTCCGATCCCGGGTCCCGGACCGTCGTGATCCCATGGGCCAGCAACAGCCGCAGCATCTCCAAGGTGGATTCCCGGTCGAAGCGAGGCATCAATTCGCCCTTTTCGTCCCATGGATGGGAGAAGAGATGCGCGTGCATCTCTACGAAGCCGGGAACGACGTAGCGGCCTGCGAGATTGAGGACCTTGGCCCCCTGAGGAGGCGTGTAGCCGGTCGCTGGCGCGACGGCCGCGATGCGGTCCCCGTGGATCTCCACGGCCCGGTCCGGCAGGAGGGTGCCGTGAGTCACGTCGACGACAGTGACGTGCTGGAGGACCGTGATCGATTCCTGGGTTGATTCCTGGGCCGCGGCGGACCCGAGGAAGCTCAGGAGGACGACGATGGGCAGGACGTGGCGGAGCGGTCTCGGGATCACGCCGCGATTCTACTCGGAACGGTGAGGGATTCCCGGGTCTCCACTCGTTTTCCTACCCGAAGCCGGCAGCGAGCGTTGCGAACCCGAAGCGGCTTCGAACATCAAACGAAAAAACCGTTGCTTTCAGGAGAACGTACCCCATGTCTCAGTCGAAGCTCGCCGCGCCTCAGCTCGTGGTCAACAGCCGCATGATCTATTCGAGCTGGATTCCCGCGGATCCCAAGGCCGCCGCCGCCCTGCTGCCCAGCCGCCTGAATCCGGCCGGTCCGATCTACATGAACCAGTACGTCGTCGACTCCGAGGAGCAGACCTCCGGCTTCGGCGCCTATTCTCTGACCTACCTGGGCCTCGACCTCGCGGGCCTCACCGCGCCCGACGGCGTGACGCCGGCCCGGTTCTTCACAAATTATTTCAATTCCTCGCCGATCATGCGGGAGTACGTCGCCGCGCGCGGCGTGCCGGCCACTCCGGGCTCGACCACGGTCGAGGTGCACGGCCACGAGTTGGAGGCCACGACCTCGGTGGACGGAGTGCCGATCATCCGCACCCGCGCCAAAGTCGGCAAGAAGATCGGCGTGGTGGCCCGCGGCCATCTGACCTACGTGACGCAGTTGAGCGGCAAGCTCATGGCGGGCAACTACGCCTACATCGGCGACCTCGTCGATCCCTTCGAGCTGAAGTCCGTCGAGTTCCTGGCCAAGGACCACCCGGTGTGGGCCATCCGGCCGGCCCAACCGCTCCAAGTGGTCACCGGCTCTTCGTGGTTCGCTCCGAAGGACTCCTTCGTCTATCCCGGCGGCGAATACGAAATCTGACCCCCGGTAAATCAGGCGAAGTCGCGGGCGTCCAGCACTTCGCCGTTCCGTCTCCCCTCGACGCTCTCGACATAGGCTCTGGCGACGTCCCTGGCCGGCAAACCGCCCCCCCGGACGTCCCTCGCCGAGCCCATGGCCACCAGCGTCTCGGTCCCCCAGGGCGGGCTGACGACGTTGACCCGCACGGCCCGCGGCATCTCCAGGGCGGCGGCGCGCGCGAACGCCTCCAGACCCCCGTTGACGAGGCTGATCGCCGTGCTCCCGGGGATGGGCTCGTACGTCAGCACGCCGCTCGTCAGCGTGAACGAGCCGCCGTCGCGGACGTGGGCCAGCCCGTACCGCACGAGGTTCACCTGCCCCATGAGCTTGTTGGCCAGGCAGAACTGGAAGTCCTCATCGGAAAGCTTTTCCAGGGGATTGAACCGCGTCTGTCCCGCCGCCGACACCAGGGCATCGAACGGGCCTGTCGCCTGGAAGAGCCCCTCGATCGACTCCCTGGACGCGATGTCCGCCTGGTGCTCGCCGCTGTGCTGCCCGACCCGCACGATCTCATGACGCCCTTCGAGCGCCGCCACGACCTCCTTGCCGATGGTCCCCGTCGCTCCGATCACGATGATTCGCATGCTCGACCCTTCCTTTCCGGGCAGCAGCATGGCAGGACCGGCACGGCGGATGCAATCACGTTCCTGGTTGGAGG
>CAXTNS010000470.1:0-1500 GCA_964245465.1 uncultured Thermoanaerobaculia bacterium | reverse complement strand
GGAGCCCAATGACCGCCATCGAGTTCCAGACCCTGCGCAACGAGATGGTGGACCGCCAGATCGCGGCCCGGGGCGTCCGCGACCGGCGGGTTCTGGACGCCCTGAGGACGGTGCCGCGGGAGGCCTTCGTGCCCGCGCGGCTGGCGGAGCTTGCCTACGACGACACCCCTCTCCCTATCGGCCAGGACCAGACCATCTCTCAACCCTATGTCGTGGCCCTGATGGCCGAGGCCCTGGAGCTTCGGCCCGGAGACCGGGTCCTGGAAATCGGCGCCGGCTCAGGGTACGCGGCGGCCGTGCTCTCCCGCATCGCCCGCGAGGTCTTCACCGTGGAGCGGCACGAGTCGCTCGCCCGGGAGGCGCGGGCGCGGATGGATCGGCTCGGCTATACCAATGTCCACATCCTCCATGGGGATGGCACTCTCGGCTGGCCCGAGCACGCTCCCTACGACGGCATCGTGGTGGCCGCCGGTGGCCCCGAGGTACCCCAGGCCCTGCTCGCCCAACTCGCCGATGGTGGCCGGCTGGTGATCCCCATCGGGCCGGACGTCCGCTCCCAGAACCTCGTGCGGGTGCGCCACCGCCCGGACGGCAGCTATGCCCGCGAGGACCTGGGGGGAGTGCGGTTCGTGCCGCTCATCGGCGCCCAGGGCTGGCGAGAGGAGGGCGGGGCCTTCACCGCCTCCCTCCTGGCTTTGGTAGCGGGTGTGGGGGGACCGCCGGGCGAGCCGGTAACCGAGGATCCCGCGGCCCTGATCCGGGCGGAAGAGGCGGAGAGAGCGGCACAGGCAGCAGCAGGCGCAGGACCGTCTCGCCCGGGCATTGATGCCTAGGCGGGTCACCCACGCGCTAAACTCCCCCCATGACCTTTTCCGGGAGCCCATCATGAAGCGACCGTTGATCCTCGTTTCCCTCTTCTTCCTCGCCCTCCCCGCCCTCGCGGCGGACGAGGTCGCGAAGCTCCACGACCTCTTCGACCGGTCGTGGGAGATCCACCTCAAGGAGGACCCGTTCTTCGCCACGTCCGTCGGCCGGCACGAGTACAACGACCGGGTGCCTTCCATGACCCTGGCCGACCTGGAGCGGCAGACCGCGCAGACCAAGGCGTTTCTGGCCGAGCTCGCCGCGATCGACCGCTCGAAGCTTCCGGCCGGCGAGGTCGTCAACTACGACATCTTTCAGCGCCAGCTCGAAACCGGCGTCGCGGGCTTCGAGTTGGGCGACTACCAGATGCCCTTCAACGCCGACTCGGGATTCCACACGGGCTTGGCCCGCATGCCCGAGGAAGTGCCGCTCGCCACGGTGAAGGACTACGACAACTACCTCAGCCGCCTCAAGGCCCTGCCGCGCTACATGCGGGAGCAGATCGAGCTGATGCGCATGGGCCTCAAGCGCGGCATGACCGTGCCCCGGGCCACGCTCGAAGGCTACGAGAACACCATCTCGGCCCACGTTCTGGACGATCCCGCCAAGAGCGTCTTCTGGGTGCCCTTCGAGAAG
>CAXTNS010000469.1:3983-5761 GCA_964245465.1 uncultured Thermoanaerobaculia bacterium | reverse complement strand
CTGCTCGACCCGGTCGTGCAGCCCGTCGGCCGAGCGCAGCAGGGCCGAGCGCAGGAGAGGCCCGCGGCCAAGGTCGAACGGCCGCGCCACCTCATGAGCCGCAACCCGCAGCATCTCCGCTTCCCGGCCCTCTTCCGACAGGCCGGAGAGATCGATCAGTGGCAGCGGCCAGGACGATCCCTCCTCCGCAGGAGCGACGACCTGGACAGCCGCGTCCTCGCCGGCCACGAAGGTCGTGCGCAGGGTCTCGTGCCGACGCACGACCTCGCCCAGAGCGCCGGCGAGCGCCGCCGGATCGAGCGTTCCGGCAAGCCGAATGGCGGCCGGGATCTGATAGGCCGCGCTCCCGGGCTCGAGCTCGTGAAGGAACCAGAGCCGCTGCTGGGAGAACGACAACGGCAGCACCATCGCCTCCGCTCCGGGCCGTTCGACGGCGACGAGCGGCGGCACGGAGGTCCCATCGCGCTCCTGCCGGCCCGCGTCGATGTGCGCCGCCAGCGCCTCGACCGTGGGAGCCTCGAACAGGGCGCGGACCGGCAGCTCCAGGCCGAAGGCGTCGCGCACCCGTGAGACCATCTGCGTGCCGAGCAGAGAGTGCCCCCCGAGCTCGAAGAAGCTCTCGGTCACGCCCACGTGCTCGGTCCCCAGCAACTCGGCCCAGACCAGGGAGAGGACCTCCTCGGTGGGGGTCCGGGGCGCCACGAAAGCCGGCCGGCCGGCCTCTTCCGCTCCCGCTTCCGGCGCCGGCAGCGCCTTGCGGTCGACCTTGCCGCTCGGCGTCAGCGGCAACTCGTCGAGGAGGACCCAGGCGGCCGGCACCATGTACTCGGGGAGCCGCTCTCGGACCCAGGTGCGCACGTCCGCGAGCAGCCAGCCCGGGCTGGACCACCCAGGTGCGGCCGGGGGCGCGGGACGCCGCGCCGGCACGGCGCGGGACCGCCAGGCGTAGAGGTTGTAGATGGCGATGCCGCGCAGGGCCGTGTCGTGCTCGGCCGCGACTTCGAATCCGTGCCGCTCCAGCAGCTCGGTGATCTGACGCAGATGGCCGTCGAGGTCATGCACCTCGGCCACGACCTGGCGGATCCTGGGCCAGTCCTCCTCGGCGATGCCGAGCAGGACGTCGAGCTCCGCCTTCTCGACGTCGACCTTGAGAAGGTCGATCCGCTCGACGCCGGTCTCGGCGATCACCTGCGACAGGGTTTTCAGCTCGCAGGCGAAGCTCTGCCGCTCGAGCCTTACGGCGAGCAGCTCCTCCAGGACGTCATCGGGCGGGGTCTCCTCCCCGGGCGCGAGCTGCGACAGGAGGAACTGTTTGACGGTGTCGTGCTCCGCCTCGGCGTCGGCGAAGCGCCCGGACAGGATGGAGGCGTGCGGAAAGTAGTCGAACTGCGCCGTCCCGGGCGCGCTCGCCAAGCCGTGCTGGAACAAGCGCACCGGCACGCCGTGCACCTCGGTATTGAGCCGCAGCACCTCGAAAATCGGCGGCAGGGGCTCGAAGGCATAGATCTGGAGGCCGGACCACTCGCGCCCGAGCATGACGTCGAAGAGGCCGATGTTGGCCCCAGCATCGAACACGCAAGCGCCGTCCTCCAGTGTGATCCCGTGCTGGAAATAGCTGCGCTCCTCGAACAGCTCGCGGTACACGAACTCCGTCTCGGCGCGGTTCTGGTGAAAAACCGTCAGGCCGTTGGGGAGCTCGATCCGCTCGTGCCCGGCGGTACGCCCCTGCCGCTCCAGGCGGAGCAGCTCGCGCACGGGCCGCGCCCGCTCGGCGTCGG
>CAXTNS010000469.1:1216-3973 GCA_964245465.1 uncultured Thermoanaerobaculia bacterium | reverse complement strand
GGGGACCAGGTAGCTCACCAGGCGCAGATCGCCGCTGCCGTCCCCGGGCGCCGTTCGCGCCAGGACAACCGCTTCGGCAACCCCCGGATGCCCCTCCAGGACGGACTCGATCTCCCCGAGCTCGATGCGGAAGCCGCGCACTTTGACCTGGTGGTCGGCACGCCCCAGGTACTCGATGTCGCCGCCAGCAAGCCAGCGCGCGAGGTCGCCTGTCTGATAGAGCCGGGACCCGGGGACGCCGGAGAACGGATCGGGGAGGAACTTCTCGGCCGTCATCGCCGCGTCGCGCAGGTAGCCGGCGCCGACGCAGCCGCCACCGACGCAGAGCTGACCCGCGACTCCGACCGGTACCGGCTCAAGCCCGGGGCCGAGGACCCACAACTGGCAGCCGGGGACGGGCCGGCCGACCGGCACGAC
This sequence comes from uncultured Thermoanaerobaculia bacterium, assembly GCA_964245465.1. Lineage (GTDB taxonomy): Bacteria > Acidobacteriota > Thermoanaerobaculia > Multivoradales > UBA5704 > DATARR01. The sequence continues at coordinate 3,556 of CAXTNS010000469.1, read as the reverse complement.
CGCGCGCGAGCCCGGAGCAGGAAGGCGGTGGAACGACACGACGTCCGTGCACTCGGTCGGACCGTAGGTATTGACGATCTCCGCTCCGCCGTGCGGCGAGCTTCGCCAGCGCTCGAGCCGCGCCAGGGATATGGGCTCGCCGCCCAGGAACACCGAACGCAGCGAGGCGAGCCGGGGGAAGTCCTCGTCGCGCTCCACCAGCGGATAGAAGGCGCTCGGCGTGCAGTTGATCCGGGTGACCCGCTCGCGTCCGATCGTCTCGATCAGGGCCGCGGGGTCGTAGTGGCCCGGCGGCGCGAGCTGGAGGCGGCCTCCGGTGAGCAGCGGCGCGAACAGGTTCTTCTGCGTCAGGTCGAAGCTCACGGAGCTGACCAGCAGGAAGCTGTCCTCGGCGTCGACGGCGAACTCCGTCAGGTACCAGTCGAGCAGGTTGAGGAAGCTGCGCTGGTAGACGGCGGCCCCCTTGGGACGGCCGGTCGAGCCCGAGGTGTAGATGACGTAGAACAGGGCGTCGAGACCCGCGCCCGGCGGCAGGTCCTCGCCGGAGCCGGCGGCGAGCCACTCCTGATCACGATCGAGACAGAGCACCTGCCAGTCCGGCTCCGGGAGCCGCGGCAGGAGGCTCTCCTGGGAGAGCAGGACCGCGATGCGCGCGTCCCGCAGCATGAATCCCCACCGCTCCGACGGGTAGGCCGGGTCGAGCGGCACGTAGGCTCCTCCGGCCTTGAGCACGCCGAGGAGACCGACCATCAGGTCGGGAGAACGCTCGAGGCAGAGGCCGACGGGGACGTTGGGCCCGACGCCCAGCCGGCGCAGGTGCCGGGCCAGGCCGTTCGCCCGCGCGTTGAGCTCGCCGTAGGTCAGGCCCTGTCCGTCGAGATCGACCGCCAGGCGCTGGGGAGTCCGTGCCGCCTGCTCCTCGATCCTCCGGTGCAGGAGGCCCCTGACCGGATCAACCGGGTAGGCCGGGGCCGCGTTCCATTGCGCGATCTGCCGCCGCTCGGCCGTGGTGAGCACCCCGACCTCGGAGAGAGGCCGGTCGCCGCCGGCCGCGATCCCGGCGATCAGCGTCTCGAAGTTGCCGGCATAGCGCGCGACCGTGGCGGCGTCAAACAGGTCCGCGGCATACTCGAACCAACCCTCCAGGCGCTCCGGAGAGTCCTTGAGATAGAGCGTCAGATCGAACATGGAGGTGCCGGTGTCGACCCGCATGGGGGACAGCTCGAGGCCCGCCAGCTCCCAGGCCGGCAGCGGCACGTTCTGCAGGGCGAAGGCGACCTGGAAGAGCGGCGTCTGGCTCAGGAGCCGCTGCGGCTGCAACTCGCTGACCAGCCGGTCGAACGGCAGGTCCTGGTGCTCGAAAGCCTCCAGCACCACGCCGTTCAAACGCCGGAGCAACTCGCGGAAGCTCACGGCACCCGACAGGCCGACTCGCAGGACGAGCGTGCTGACGAAGAATCCGATCAGTCCCTGCGTCTCGGCCCGGCGGCGGTTGGCGACCGGCGAGCCGATCAGGACGTCCGTCTGCCCTGAGAGCTGGTAGAGCAGCGCCGCGTACGCCGCGAGGAGGACGACGAAGGGGGTGGCTCCCTCTTCCCTGCCCCGAGCGAGCAGGACGTCACGGAGCTCGGCCGGGATGGCGAAGAAGCACGTACCTCCCCGTGAGGTCCGCACGGCGGGCCGCGGCCGGTCGGCGGGCAGTTGCAGCAGGTCCGGGATCTCCGCGAGCTGGCTTCGCCAGTAGGTGAGTTGCTGCTCGCTGGCCGGGCTCTCCAGCCAGCGGCGCTGCCAGGCCGCGTAGTCGGCATACTGGATGGGCAGCTCGGGCAGCGGCGACGGCTGGCCCGAGAGGAACGCTTCATAGAGAGCGCGGGCCTCGTTCAGCAGCACCGCTAGCGACCAGCCGTCGCTGACGATGTGATGCATGGCGAGGAGGAGCAGGTGCTCCCGCGCTCCGAGCCGGATCAGGGTCGTGCGCAGGAGCGGCCCCCGCGCCAGGTCGAAGGCCTGCGCCGCGTCCTCGCGGGCCCGGAGCGTGACCTCCCCTGCCGCGTCCGGCAGTCCGGAGAGGTCCACCACCGGCAGCGGAAAGGGGACCAGGGGTTCAGCCGGCGCCACGATCTGGATCGGCCCGCTCCCACCGGGTCGGAACGAGGTCCTCAGAGCCTCGTGCCGGCGTATGATCTCGGCCAGGCAGTTCCGCAGCGCACCCACGTCGAGGCTGCCGCGCAACCGCACGACTCCCGTGATGTTGTAGGCGACGTTGCCCGGCTGGAGCTGCTCGATGAACCAGAGCCGCTGCTGACCCGAGGAGAGCGCGAGAGCGTCGCCCTCTCGCGC
>CAXTNS010000469.1:0-1206 GCA_964245465.1 uncultured Thermoanaerobaculia bacterium | reverse complement strand
CGGGATCCGGGTCGGCAGGGCCGCCTCCTTCTTCTCGCGCAGCCGCGCCATCAGGGCGCTGACCTTCTCCCGGGAACCGCCCCCGCCTCTGGCTACGGATTCACTCATCGGGGCTCCCTCCGGAAACCAGCGCCTCGCCTAGCCGTTCGCGACCGCCGCCACGGCGGCCTCGACGTCGTTCTGAAACCGGTCGAGCAACGCGTACAGCCAGCGCTCGATGCCGAAAGCGACACAACCCGTGAAGGCGGGCTGGCCGTCGCTCGCGCGAATGTCGCAGCGCTCGCCGAAGAAGTTGCGGTGGAAATTGACTGATCCGATCGCCACCGAGCCCTGGTAGACGAATTCTTCCTTCTGGGGAAAGAGCTGCTGCATGAGGGCACGGCCACTCTGCGGCTCGTAGAAGGGGTCGGTTCCGATCTCGGTGGCGAGGCCAAGGCCCAGGTGATCGCCGAAGCGGGCGATCCGCTCCTTGAAACTCACGAGGTGGGCCTGGACCTCCTCGCGGACTCCGATGCAGACGATCTCCCGCATCGTGAAACCCCACAGCCGCCGCAGGTCGTCGTAGGCCTTCTCGTTGCGGAAGCAGTTGGCGACGGTGGTGACGTAGCGCGCGGCCGGCAGCACGGTCCCGCTCAGGTGGACGTAGACGTTATAGCAGGCGGCCGACGGCAGGGCGTAGCCGGCGGCCTCCAGGTCGGAGCTCGCGATCGTCTCCATTCCGCCGTCCCGTTGAGCCATGTCGTGCAGGCACTCCGTCCGGATGCGGGTCACCGCCAGCGGCAACTGAGGGAAGTTGCGGAAGTAGTCGAAGCGCGCGAGGTCCTCGACCCGCATCAGCGGCGGGAAGAGCATGGGGGCGGCGCCGCACTGCGCGGCCCAATCGAGAAAGCGCGATTCTAGGGCCTGGCGCAGGCGAACCAGGTCCGGTCCCAGCGTGACCAGACCCTCGCGGATCCGGACCTCCGGCCTACTGGAGCTGGGCGTGTCCATGGACGATCTTCTCCTCGATCGAGCGCAGCGTACGGAAGGATTCGACCACCCCGGGGGTGACCTGGATCTCCCGCCCGGTGATCTCTTCCAGGAAGAACACGAACTCCAGGAAGCTCAGCGAATCGAGCACGCGGCTCTCGATCAGGTCGAAATCGGGCTCCAGGTCCTGGTACTCCGGCTTCCCGCCAGCAGCCATCGCTTGACGGACTCCAGGCG
>CAXTNS010000468.1:0-5769 GCA_964245465.1 uncultured Thermoanaerobaculia bacterium | reverse complement strand
GCTCAAGGCGCTGGCGGAGGGGATCGGGGCGGCCGGCGGTCAGGCGCTGCCCCTGGTGCTGGACGTGACGCAGCCAGAGACCTTCGGCGAGCGTCTGAAGACGCTGCCGGAGGACTTCGCGGCGATCGACGTCCTGGTCAACAACGCCGGGGTGACGGCCGACAACCTGCTCGCCCGTATGTCGCTGGAAGACTGGGAGCGGGTATTGCGGACGAACCTGACGGGCGCCTTCGCCCTCACCAAGGAGGTGATCCGGGGGATGATGAAGCGCCGCTGGGGCCGCATCGTCAACGTCTCCTCGGTGGTGGGGATGATGGGCAATCCGGGCCAGGCGAACTACGCGGCGTCCAAGGCGGGGCTGATCGGCTTCTCGAAGTCGCTCGCCCGGGAGCTGGGCAGCCGCAACATCACGGTTAACGTGGTGGCGCCGGGCTACATCCAGACGGCCATGACGGAGAAGCTGCCCGAGGCCTCGCGCGAGGAGCTCGCCGGGGCAATCGCGCTCAAGCGGCTGGGCACGGTGGAGGACATCGCCTCGGCGGTGCTCTACCTGGCCAGCGAGGAGGCGGGCTACGTCACCGGCCACACGCTGAACGTATCGGGTGGGCTGTATATCTAGGAGCTTGATGGACTCTGAGCGGATCTTTATGTTAGAACCCCAGGTCGTGCACGGGTAGCCGCGGGTGGGCCCCGCCGATCAAGAAAGGTCAAGGAGGGAACGATCGATGGCAGGAGTCGCGGAAAGGGTCAAGAGCATCATCGTCGAGCAGCTCGGCGTTGACGAGGAGGAAGTCACCTTGGAGGCGAGCTTCACCGAGGATCTCGGCGCCGACTCCCTGGACATCGTGGAGCTGGTCATGGCTTTCGAGGAGGAGTTCGGCATCGAGATCCCCGACGAGGAAGCCGAGAAGATCGGTAACGTTCGTGAAGCGGTCGACTACATCCAGAACAACGCCGGGGACCAGAATTAAGGTCCCGCGCCGCACGGCGAAGCCCAGCAACTGATTCAGCCTTGAGGAAAGAGACGCGGCGAGTCGCCGTCACTGGGGTCGGCCTGGTGTCACCTCTGGGGGTGGGCACGGCCGAGAACTGGAGCGCCCTGATGGAAGGGCGCAGCGGGATCGGTCCGATCACCCGGTTCGACGCGGCGGCCTATCCGTCGCGCATCGCCGGGGAGGTCAAGGGCTTCAATCCCCTCGAGTACGTCGACAAGAAGGAAGTCAAGAAGAGCGACACCTTCATCCACTACGCGCTGGCAGCCACCCGCTTCGCCCTGGAGGACTCGGGGCTGAAGATCAACGAGGCCAACGCGGACCGGGTGGGGGTGGTCATCGGCTCGGGGATTGGCGGCCTGCCGCTGATCGAGTCGATGCACCAGACCCTGCTCGCCAAGGGTCCGGACCGGGTGTCGCCATTCTTCATCCCCGGCCTGATCGTCAACATGGCGGCGGGCCAGGTGTCGATCCACCATGGCGCCAAGGGGCCGAACACGTCGCCGGCCACGGCCTGCACCACGGGCCTTCACGCCATCGGCGACGCCTTCCGCTTCGTCCAGGCGGGCGAGGCGGACGCCATGATCGCCGGCGGCGCCGAGGCGGTGATCACGCCTCTCGCCATGGCCGGCTTCTGCGCCATGCGCGCCCTCTCGGCGAGGAACGGCGAGCCGGAGAAGGCCTCCCGGCCGTGGGACGTGCACCGGGACGGCTTCGTCATGGGCGAGGGCTGCGGCCTCGTCATCCTGGAAGATCTGGAGACGGCGAAGCGGCGCGGCGCGCCCATCTACGCCGAGGTCGTGGGCTACGGTATGAGTGCCGACGCCTACCACATCTCGGCGCCCCATCCCGAGGGGGACGGCGCCGTGCGGGTGATGGAAGCCGCCCTGCGGGACGCGGGCCTCCCGCCCGAGGCCGTGGGCTACATCACCGCCCACGGCACCTCGACGCCGCTGGGGGACCTCTCCGAGGTGAAGGCCATCAAGCGGGTCTTCGGCGACCACGCCTACCGGCTGGCGGTCTCCTCGACCAAGAGCGCCACCGGGCACCTCCTGGGCGCGGCCGGCGGTCTGGAGACGGGCATCCTGGCCCTCGCGGTGCACCACCAGACCCTGCCCGCCACGCTCAACCTCGACGAGCCGGGCGAGGGATGCGACCTCGACTTCGTCCCCCACAAGGCCCGTCCCGTGGATCTCGAGTACGCCATGAGCAACTCGTTCGGGTTCGGCGGCACGAACGCGTCGATCATTCTGAAGCGGTACCGGGAGTAGGGGCGGTCTTCACCTCCACTCCCTGCAACTCCCTTTCGAAGAAATCCGCCATGCGCTGGTAGAAGTGGCGCAGGGAGACGTTCCCGAAGCCGTGCTTCTGTCCGGGGTAGAGAGCCTGCTCGAAGGGCTTGCCCTCATTGATGAATTCGCGGCTCATCGCCACGGTGTTCTGGGCGTGGACGTTGTCGTCCGCCAAGCCGTGGACGATCAGCAGCCGGTCCGCGAGGTTGTTGGAGTAGGTGATGGGCGAGGAGTCGCGGTAGCCGTCGGGGTTGTCCTTGGGAAGATCGAAATAGCGCTCGGTCCAGATGGAGTCGTAGAGCTTCCAGTCGGTCACCGGGGCGCCGGCCACGGCGGCTTTCCAGACGCCCGGGCGGTTCAGGATGCAGTAGAGGGTGTTGGTGCCGCCGCCGGACCAGCCCCAGAGGCCGATGCGGGAGCCGTCCACCCAGGAGAGGCTCTTCAGGTAGTCCACCCCGGCGAGTTGGGCGGCAAGGTTGTCGTTGCTCATCCGCCGGTGGTCGCGGTCCTCCCCGGCCTTGCCGAAGTAGAACGAGACCTGGTTGTCCACCATGAAGTAGACGAACCCGCGCTGGGCCATCAGCTTGGCCCAGAGGATCCGAGGGCTCCAGGTGTTGTCGACGACCTGCGAGCCCGGCCCACCGTAGTGATAGACGATGACGGGATAACGGCGTCCCGGGTCGAAGCCCGCGGGCTTGAGGAGGCGGGCCGGCAGCCGCGAGCCCTCTGGTCCGGGGATGGTGAAGACCTCCCACTTGGGGAGCGACTCCGGGTCGAACACCGGCGTTCCGGCGGGCAGGGGCACGGGCGTGCCGCCGGCCGCGAGCCTCACCTCGCTCTGTTGAGGGGAATCCGCCGTGCTCCAGGTGTGGACCCAGGAGCCGCTCTTCGGCGAGACCTGGGCCGCGTGCGCGCCGGGCTCGGGCGTCAACACCTCCCAGCCCTTGGGATCTTCAACCCGGAACCGGGCCACATGCCGGTTGAGAGGACCGAGCCCCGAGGTGGGGAAGCCGGTCACCAGTGCCCAGGAGCCGTCCTCGGCCACCCCCTCCAGGCCGGTGATCGCCCAGCCCTCGGGCGTGACGGGGCGGATCAGCTTGCCGTCCGCGCCGTAGAGGTAGAGCCGGCGCCAGCCGCCGCGCTCGGAGCCCCAGAGGAAGCGGCCGTCCGACAGGAAACGGAAGTCCCGGCCGAGGTTGACCCACGTGGGCCAGGTCTCGGTGAGGAGAGTCGAGCAGCTCCCGTCCGCGAGACCGCAGCGCAGGAGGTCGAGGTGGTTCTGCTCGCGGTTCAGCCGCTGGACGGCCACGGCGTCCCCCTTGGGAGTCCAGGCCACGCGCGCGAGGTAGGAGTCGTCGGGATCGCCTGTGGCCAGCCAGGTGGCGGCGCCTCCGGTGGCGGCGATGACGCCGATCTTCACCCGCGGGTTGGGCTCGCCCGCCTTGGGGTACTTCTGCCACGTCACCTCAGGGTAGGAAGAGGAGTCGTCTTCCAGGGGCTGGACGCCGACCGGGGCCTCGTCGAAGTGGTAGAAGGCGAGGCGGGAGCCGTCCGGGCTCCACCAGTAGCCCTCGGAATTGCGGTCCCAGATCTCTTCCCCGTAGACCCAATCCGTGGTGCCGTTCAGGATGGCGTTCTCCTTGCCGCCCGTGGTCAGCCGCGTCTCTTTGCCCGTGGCAACGTCCAGCGTGTAGAGATCGAAATCGCGCACGAAGGCGATCCGCGAGCCGTCGGGGGAGAAGCCGGGGGACTCCTCGTCCGCCTCCGTCCGGGTCAGCCGGCGCAGCTTCCTGCTATTTAAGAGGAAGAGGTAGAGATCCCCCTGGGAGACCAGGAGCAGCGAGTCGCCCTTGGGAGACCAGGCGTACTCGTCGAGAGCGAAGCCTTCCTCCTCTTGTTTCAGGTCGGCCAGGCGCGCGAGGACCTCCTTGCGGCCAGTCGCGGGGTCGAGGCTCCAGAGGGCCTCCTCCTTTCCGTCGTTGCTCGCGTCCCAGACATAGGTCAGGCGCTTGCCATCGGACGACCAGTCCCACTGGGCGGTCCGGCGGCCGACGGCGTCGGTGGCGAGGGCGGCGTCGATCGTGAGCCGGTCCGCCTTGCCGGCTTGAGCGCCGGCCTGAGCGTTCACCTGGGACGCAGCCAGAAGGCCAAAGCACAAGAATATGAACGAATTCCGCATGCATCCTCCTGAACGGCTTGAAAGGTCTCCGAGTCTATCCGATGCGGCTGCAACCTTTTTCCTCGCCCAGCCGTAGTGATGCACGTGATTGGGAAACCGGAGGCACATGCCATGACACCAAATTCCAGAAGGTCCGCCAGCATGGCGGCTTTGACGCTCCTGGCCGGGATCGCGGTCCCGGCCCTCCATGCGGAAACCCAGAGCCGGGCCTTCCGCCAAGCCTTCCCGGCCGGCCAGCAGGAGATCCGCCTGGCCAATCTCGCCGGCCGCATCGACATCGTGCGCGGTCAGGGCAACGAGACGGTGGTGGACGTGACCGTCCACGCCGAGGGATCGAACGGCGCCGAGACCCAGCGGCTGCTCCAGGGCATGAAGTGGGTCAAGGGCCGCGACAAGAAGGGGCGCGAGGAGTGGGCGCTCTCCTATCCCGTGGACAAGTACCGCTCCTACGCGTACCCAACGCGCAAGGACGACGGGGACAGCGAGCTGCCGGCCTTCCTGAGCTTCCTGGAGGACATGGGCCAGACCGTGACCACCTACCGGGGGGAGCGGGTGCGCATCTACAACACCAAGCGCTCCTCGGTCCCCACGCTCTACGCCAACCTGCGGATCGCGCTGCCGGCCGGCTCCAACCTGGCCGTGCGCAACGTGGTCGGCCCGGTGCGCGGTGGCGACCTGGAAGGCACGCTCTCCGTGGACACCGGCAGCGGCGGCGTGGAGATCGCCTCCCACTCCGGCCAGCTCTTGGTCGACACGGGCTCGGGTGATGTGATCGTGGGGTCGGCCAAGGGCGAGACCTCGATCGACACGGGCTCGGGCGACGTGATCGTCAAGCGCTTCGTGGGCAACGGCTCGATCGACACGGGCTCGGGCGACGTCACGGTGCAGAAGATCTCCGCCGGCCGCATCGCCATCGACACGGGCTCGGGCGATGTGACGCTTCAGGACGGCGTGGCCGGAAAGGTGGTGGCGGACACGGGCTCGGGCGGCGTCCGGGTGATCGCGGTCGAGTTGGAAGAGCTGGCGGCGGACACGGGCTCGGGCGACATCACGGTGCAGGCCTCGCTGGCCAAGGCCCGGCGGGTGATGGCCGAGACGGGCAGCGGTGACATCCGCATCAAGGCCGGCCCGAACGCCCAGTTCGACATCGCGTCCGACCAGGGGAGCGGCGAGCTGAGCGTGGGATACGCCGACGCCGTGCTCCGCAAGGATGGCCGCAAGGTCGTGGGCGCCTAGCGCGGAGACGGCCATACGGTGATCCACGTCGAGACGGGCAGCGGGGACTGCTCGATCACGCAGAAGGAAC
>CAXTNS010000467.1:3471-5780 GCA_964245465.1 uncultured Thermoanaerobaculia bacterium | reverse complement strand
GTCCTGCAATCCGCTCAGATTGTCCGAATCCGGAGGCGGAGCCGGCAGCAGGTAGGTCTTCTGCACTCCCGTGCTGATCTGCTGAATCTCTACCTGCACCTGCGAGGGGGTGAAGCGGACGATCGTGGGCCAGAGGAAACCGTTGGGCCGCGGGCCGATGACGCGCAGGAAGACCTCCGAGCGGCCGGGCGCGGCACCGCTCACGCACAGGGTCTCGGGGATGCAGGTGGCCTCCCGGGCGCCGGTGATCGTGGAGCCGCCCGCCGGGGTGATCCTGACGCGGAAACGGAAGTCGGGGAACGCCGGCGAGGTGATGAAGCCGTCACCCCCACCGCCCCCTCCAGGGGTCGTCACCGTCGCCTGATTGGAGTAGGGCGAGTCGCCGTTGCCGTTCCGGGCGCGTACCCGGAAGGTGTAGGCCGTCCCCGGAGTCAGGTTGGTGATGATGGCACCGGTCGCGTTGGCGCTGACGCCTCCCAGGTCCTGGAACGCCCCGTTGCCCGCCCGGCCCTCGACGCGGAAGCCGGTCTCGTTGTTGGAGTTGTCGTTCCATTCGAGGTCCACCTCGGTCGAGGAGGTGGCCGTGGCCCGCAGGTTCGAGGGCGCGGCCGGCACGCCACCTCCTCCAGTGTTGGAGCAGGCGAGGGAGAGCGTGTAGTTGCCGGTCTCGCCCGGGGCGGCGTTGGCGCCGATGGCCCAGGAGCCCGTGTCATTCAGGGTATAGGAGACGCGGGCGTTGGTGCCCCCGCCGCCGCCGTCGCTCTGGGCCACGGTGTTGGAGTTGGGATCGAGGAGGAACACGTAGGAGTCCGTCTGATTGGACGTCAGAGTCACCGTGACCGTCTGCCCGTTGGTGCCCTGGAACTCCCAGAAGTCGATGAAGGAGCCGTCGTTCAACTCGCAGTCCTGGTTGGTCAGGGTACCGCTGAGCGTCTGACCGCAGGAGATCGCCCCGAAGTGCTCGCAGACGTGGGTCTTGGGAGTGGTCTCCAGACCGGACGCCTTGCCCTCTTTGGCGGCCGAGGCGGATTCGAGGCGCAGGCGCGCCGGATCGTCCTTGACGTGCTGCGCCATCGCGGGCAGCGCTGTCAGTAACAGGGCGCAAAACCACACGGCCCTGATTCTGCGTTCTCTAAGTATATTCATCGATGTTCTCCTTGGCATGCCCTCGCCATGGCCGACTCTGCAAGAAGCTTGCGCGGGCAATGACCGCCGGGTGGGATACACTGACGGTCCGATGTTGAGACTGGTCGCCTACGCGCCGGATGGAGTCCGGCGATTCCCTGTCCACCGGAGCGAGCTGATCATTGGGAGCTGGCCCGAGTGCGACATCTATCTGCCGTACACGGGCGTGGCCCAGCGGCACGCGCGGCTCCTCTATGACGGCAACGAGCTGAAGATCGAGGACCTGGGCACCCGCAAGGGCCTCCTGGTGAGCGGCCGCAAGGTGCGGGAGGCCTCGCTCGAGGTGCTCGACGAGATCCGCTTGGGCGGCGTGACCCTCCTGGTGGAGGACATCGTCCCCCTGCCGGAGAAGGAGCCCATTCCGCCGGCCGAGGAGAAACCGGCCGATGGCCCGCCGAAGATGACCTCGTGCCGTATGATCGGGCACCTGAACCGGATGAGCGAGTGGGTGCTGGCCGACGCCGAGAGCCGCACGACCTCCGAGGCTCTGGTGAGCGACGTGCTGGCAGACTTCGGGGGTGGCGCTCTGTTCCTGCTGGTGGGAGAGGTCGAGGGAGCCGCCCTGAAGTTGGTGGTGACTACCGATTCGTTGTGGCTCGGGAGCGGCGAGCGTCTCCAGGACCAGCTCCTGAAGCACCGGGAAGCCAACCGCAGCCCCGAGCGGGGCGGCTTCTTCCAGGGCGAGTTGGGGGAGACGCCGGCTTGGATCTACTACCAGTCCTTCGTGGCCCTCGACCGCGACTACACGCTCCTCACGGCCCTGCCGCGGTTCGATCCCGAGGGGTGGTCGCCGGCCGCCTCGCTGAGCACGCTCGGGCACCTGCTGGTGCTGGGCCTCGTCCATCACGTGGGGTGGTACGAGCCGATCCTGCCGGGACACCCGGGTCAGCAGGACCTGACGCTCGATCCCAACCTCGTGGTGGGAGAGTCGCAGGCCATGAAGCAGGTGGTCGAGCAGCTCCGGGCCGCCGTGGACCCGCCGGTCCACGTGCTGCTCTCCGGCGAGCCGGGAGTGGGCAAGGACCTCCTGGCGCGCTCGCTCCACCTCTCCGGCCCACGCCGCCACGGGCCGTTCGTGATGGCGACCTGCGGCGGCGCCAAGCCCCAGCAGATCGAGGCCGACC
>CAXTNS010000467.1:1540-3461 GCA_964245465.1 uncultured Thermoanaerobaculia bacterium | reverse complement strand
CCTCTTCGGCGCCGAGATCCCGGGCAAGGGCGGCCCCGTGCGCCGCGAGGGCAAGCTCATGCTGGCCAACGGCGGCACGATCTTCCTGGATGAGATCGAGCTGCTTCCCATGGACCTTCAGTCGCGGCTCGTGCGCTTCCTCCGTTCAGGAGAAGTCGAGCCCTCGGGGAGCCACGAGACCCATCCGGTGGAAGTCCGGCTGGTCGCCGGCAGCCGCGCCCCCCTCGATTCGGTGGTGGCGCGCGACCTCTTCCGGGTGGATCTGGCCTACCGGCTCTCGCAGCTCATGATCGAGGTGCCACCCCTGAGGGATCGGCGGGAGGATCTGCCCCTTCTCATCCAGTCCTACATCAACAGGTTCTGCCACGAGACGGGCAAGCGCATGCAGGGGATCACGGTCAAGGCCATGACGGCCCTGCTGAGCTACGACTACCCGGGCAACCTCGCGGAGTTGGAGAACATCGCCCGGCACCTGGTCTACATGGCCCCGGCGGGCCGGCCGGTGGACGTCAACCTGCTGCCCGAGCGAGTGAGGAACGGCTCGCTGGCGGCCACCACCCGGGTGGACACGGCCTCGGACCTGGAGCTGGAGCGGCTGGTGAGCGGCGCCGAGCAGGCGGCCATTCGCGAGGCCCTGCGCCGCACCAGCGGCAACAAGTCCCAAGCCGCCCGCCTGCTGGGCCTGTCGCGCAACGGCCTGTCGATCAAGATAGAGCGGTACGGGCTCAAGCCATGAGGAAGATCCTCGCGGTTGGTCTCCTGATCGCCTTGGAGGCCTGCGCCGGCACGTCCGAGCCGCCTCAGACGGTTCCCACGGCGACGCCCACTGCCGCTTTGGCGAACGGGACGCTGCCGCCCGTCAGCGGCCTTGGGTGCCTGCCCGGCGGCGGTTTCCTCGTGGTGACCGACGTCAAGAACGATCCGTCTCAGACCGGCGGCATGCCACCGCTCCTGCGCGTGATCCCTGGGACCAAGGGTGCCACCTGGGAGCCGGTATCGGTCCTGTGGCCGGACCCGGACGGCGCGCCGAACGACCTGGAGAGCGTCGCCGCCATCCCCGGAACGGATTCCTTCCTGATCGTCGAGAGCTCCTACCGGGACAACCGCTTCGGCCGCATCCTCCGCGTCACCGCGGCCGGCCGGCTCCTCGGCTTCACGTCTCTGATCCCGCCCGTCACCAACGTCGAGGGCACGGCCGTAGCGAAGGTGGGGGAGCGGCTGGTGTTCCTGGATTCCGAACGGGGAGAGGACCAGGCGGACACCTCCATCCGCTGGTTCGAGCTGAGGCTCGATCCCCTGACCCTCGGCCAGCCTCGCAGCACGGAGCTGAGGCTGCCCGAGCCCGCCGGCAAGGGCCACCGCCACATCTCCGCTCTGGAGGTGGACGGTCAGGGGCGGATCTTCGCCGTGTCCACCATCGATCCCGGCGATACGGGGCCGTTCCGCAGCATCGTCTGGGAGATCGGTCAGGTGGAGGAGAGCGCCGGCCTCCCGGCCGTGACGCTGCTGCGGGAGCCGCGCCGCCTCGCCACGGTCGACGGCTTCAAGGTAGAGGCCCTGGCTGCCTGCCCGGGAACAGATGGCAAGGAGCGCCTCTTCATCGGCACGGGCGACGAAGACTACGGAGGGGCCATCCGGCCGCTGCCGGATGTTCCCTGAAGACTCGCAAGGTACTCCTCCGCGGCAGTGATGAACTGCCGGCAACCCGCAATCAGGTCGCTGACGGCCTCGGTCTCAAACGCGACCTCAACTTGATAATCCGCGATCTGCCGGAGCTTGAAGGCGGTGCTGAGCCAATTGTGGAAAATGGGATCCAGAGCTCGGGTCTTCGCGAAGTGGAGGCCGTACTGGGAAATCACTTGGCCCATGTCTGGAGGGATCGAGCCCTGGAGACGAGAGGAGGGCCTGGGCTGTATGGAAA
>CAXTNS010000467.1:541-1530 GCA_964245465.1 uncultured Thermoanaerobaculia bacterium | reverse complement strand
AATAGGAGTAATAGATCCGGGACGCCGCAAATTCAGGATCACCGTCGGCCAGAAGGCGTTCAGCGGCAAGGAGAGACTTCCTCGCTTTCTCCAAGAGCAGGTCAGGGTCGTTCATGCCGCTGGCACGACTTCCTTGCGCACACTCCGGATGAACCTCGTCTCAGCCTTCTGGTATGAATCGGCACCCACTGGCATCACGGAAAGGACCGTGTCGTATTCGAGCGAAATGGGCCAGACCACAGGCTCCATGTACAGGATTTCCCGAACGGGATTCACCGGACCCTCAAGCAGCAGAAGGAGATCCACGTCGCTTCCCTCTCGGGCATCTCCCCGAGCGTACGATCCGTAGAGCAGCAATCCCTGGAAACGTTCGCCATAGAGGCCTTTCAGATTCTGTTCCAGCCTCTGGACGGCTTTCTGAAGAGAGGTGGGCAAGTGCTGCATGGCAATCTGATTGTACCTCCTGGAGCCTCACTCCGTCGCCACGGCCACGATCAGCTTCACGAGCGCTTCGACGTCCCGTAGGTCCGCCACCTCGACGGGGGAGTGCGAGTACCGTCCCGGCCAGGAGAAGGGGAGCATGGCGGGACCGTCGGTGAGGAAGGCCATGCCGTCCGTCGCGCCCCCTGTGAAGCCGATCTGGACGGGCACGCCGCTCTGCTCCGCCAGGGTCCGGAAGCGGTCGATCAGCGGGCGAGGCGCGAGAAAGCCGTTGTCCATGGCGCGGATCACGGGTCCCTGGCCGAGCCGGGCGTCGGCGAAGCGCTTCGATTCGATGGGGGAGTCCGAGGAGACGAAGGTGTCGACCGGGTGGACTTCCCGCAGGTCCTTCATCCTCTCCGCGAGAGCACGGGCGCCGTTCAAGCCCACCTCCTCCTCGACGGACCAGGTGAACGTGACGCGGCGGCGGAGCTTCGCGGGGTCGATCTGGCGCAGGGCCAGCAGCAGGGCGGTCGAGCCCACGCGGTCGTCGAAGCTCCGGGCGAGGA
>CAXTNS010000467.1:0-531 GCA_964245465.1 uncultured Thermoanaerobaculia bacterium | reverse complement strand
GGCGTCCGATCCTCAGCATCCGCTTGGGCATGGTGACCGTGCTCCCGGCGCGGATGCCCAGGGCCTCGGCCTCCGCCGCGGAGGAGACGCCGAGGTAAGCCGTCAGGGGAATGGGAAGGGCTCCTTTTCCGCTGGTCCACCAGTCCTCGCGTGGCTCGAACACGGCCGGCACGGACCCTTTGTCGCCATGGACCAGGGCGGCCTGAGCCTCCCAGGCGGAACGGAGAAGACCACCGCGGGTATGGAGCTGAAGCCGTCCGTCCGCCAGCACCTCCTGGACGCGGAAGCCGACTTCGTCCATGTGGGCTACGAAGAGGAACGGCTCGCCTCCGCTTCCCACGGTGACGGTGAGGTTCCCTTTCTCATCCGTCTCCGGCCTGGCCCAGGCCGGCAGGTTGCGCAGCACCTCCTCGCGCACCGGTCCTTCAGCGCCGCTTACACCGTAGCGGGCGATCAGCGAGCCCAGGAGGCGGGCCACCTCCTCGTGTCCTTGGCCCATCTCGGCGATCTCCGGTGAGGCGGGCAAGGGAG
>CAXTNS010000466.1:0-5804 GCA_964245465.1 uncultured Thermoanaerobaculia bacterium | reverse complement strand
GAACAATGGGGAGGGCGTGCGCGAACGCACGCCCTCCCTGGGGTGCTGCAATGACCTACTCCGGGGTGGGAACCCGGACCAGGGGAGTCGGGGGTACCGGATCGGCCGGCTTAGGCACGCGGCGCGCACGCAGAGGCGTGATCCCGAACTGGACCAGATCCTCGTTGTGGCCGCCGAAGTGGACCTTCAGGGCGGCCCGCAACCGCGAGGCCGCGGCACGGCCCTCGGGAATCAGGGCCCGGGTGCGCTTGGCCCCCTGGCTGAGCTGAGCCCGGGCCGCCGCCTTTGTGGCCTCCAGCTCTCGGGCCTCGTCCAGCAGGGCCGAGAGAGGTCCTGCGAGCCCCGAGAGGTCGGGCAACGAAGCGGCGGCGTTGCGGATCGATTTGAGCAGGCGGTCCCAGTCGGCCATGAAATCGGGAAACGACGTAACGTTAGGCATTGTGCTTCTCCTTTCTTTTCTGCTGCTTGGTTGATTTGGGTCCTCCCCCGGACCATCCAGGACAGGGTTGCTGCGAGTTGTTTCTTCTCCTTCCAGATCTTCCGTCAGATTTCCCTTCTATAGGGCATACCTCCTTTCCTTCCGCTGCCGCTCAGGGTCGAGCGGCAGAAACTCAGGGCCGTGCCGTAAAAACTTGAGGGCGCGCACGGGCTGCACAGGGGCGCGCCGCTGAAATTCGACCCCGTGCACGGGCCGCGCGCGGCCACGCCGCAAAATCTCGGGGCCGCGCACGCCCCGCACGAGGGTGCGCCGCGAAAACCCGGCCTCGTGCACGCGCCGCACGGGGTCGCGCCGCAAACACCTGGGGGTGCGCACGGGCTGCACGGGGCCGCGCGGCAGCGGCGCGTCGATACGTTTCTGGTGCCTCGCCTCCTTCGACACGGTCTGTCTCTCCTTCCCGGGGTCCTTCCACCCCTTCGGCTGCTTCGGTGCGCATAGAGTCCACTATTTCCACTATATTGTCAATACCCCAGTTGACAGATCTTTTCCGGTTCGACAAACTAACGCATAGGAAGGAGGGCGGAATGCCTATCGACCGCGAGTTTCAAGACCGCCGCCGCAAGGCCCTGCTCGAGATCGTGGCGGCTGACACGATACGCCGGCAGGTCGAGATCGGACGCCGGTTGCGCAAGCAGGGTTTCAAGGTGACGCAATCGAGTATCAGCCGGGACCTGAAAGCCCTTGGCATCGTGCGCCGGGAGGGCGTCTACCTGCCGCCCAACCCGCAAGGGGACGAGAGCGCCATTGGGAAGATGGAGGAGTTCATCCAGCGGGTGCGCAACGCCGGGCCGTACATGCTCGTCTTCGACACGAGCCCGGGGACGGCCAAAGCCGTGTCGGTGGCTCTCAAGAGCGCCGCCTGGCCGGAGGTGAGAGGGATTGTGGCCGAGGACGACACTCTCTTCGTGGCCACGGACAACGTGTACGACACCCGGCTCCTGCTCCAGCGGCTCAGGAGGATCGTCAAGACGTGACAGCCGCCGCGGAGCGATTCTTTGACAACTTGGAAGGGACGGCGGCCTCCGGGTCCAAGGACGCCGCCGTTCCGCACGGCACCTCTCGTGCGCTGTAGAATCCCCCTGCGCCGGAGTGGCGGAATGGCATACGCAGGTGACTTAAAATCTCCCACCCGAAAGGGTTTGCGGGTTCGAATCCCGCCTCCGGCACCAGCCGTCCCGACAGTGTGGTAGGCTTTCGCCCTACTCTTTCAAAGGAGACAGAGATGAAGAGGGCAGCCATTCTCTGCGGTGTGGCCATGCTTGGCCTGACCGCGTTTGGACTTCCCGCGGATGCTTACGCGGCGAAGGGCAAGAAGGCCAGTGTCAAGGTCGTGAACAAGTCGGACTGGGAGATCCACAACTTCTTCCTCTCCTCCAGTGAGGAGGACGAGTGGGGTCCGGACCAGCTCGGCGAGGACGTCATCGGCACCGGCGAGTCGTTCATGCTGAAGAGCATTCCCTGTGACACCTATGACGTGAAGCTGATCGACGAGGACGGCGACGAGTGCGTCGTCGAGGAGGTCGACATCTGCGGCGGCTCTGAGCAGTGGACGATCACCAACAAAATCCTGCTCGGCTGCCAGGAGGCGAGCGAGTAGAACGATACCCCCTGGAGCCGGTTTTACGCCGGCCCCACCACCCTCTCCGGACCCAGCAGCCGGGCGAAGACCTCCCGGGAGCGCTCCAGGAGCTCCATCCCCAAATCCGCACGCCCCAGGCGGCCGGCCACCAGGGCGAGATTCAGGAACAGGGCCGCGCCGTCGGCCGAGCTCAGGAAGTCCGCCTCGACGCCCATCTTCTCCAGGGCCTCGACGAGCCGCGCGAACGCCTTCCCCCGGTCTCCGGAGGCGTCGTGGGAGATGCCGATCTCCATCAATTGGTCGAAGCTGCGGCGGGCGTTCAGGGGCAATACGTTCAAATTCATGCACATCTCCACGGACGGGCCGGCGGGGCCCCCATCATTCTGATCTTGATTAGCCGTGCGGCTATGGATTGGATTCTAACAGGAAACCGGCTTACGCGGCCTCCAGCACCTGCCGGATCTTCGCCGCCAGGCGGTCGGCCGAGAAGGGCTTCTCCAGGAACTCGAACTCGCCTTCGAGGATGCCGTGGCGGACGACGACGTTGTCCGTGTAGCCGGACATGAAGAGGACGCGGGTGCCGGGGCTTTTCGCCCGGATGCGCTCCACGATCTCCTGGCCGCTCATGCCGGGCATCACCACGTCGCAGAGGACGAGGTCCACGAGCCCGCCGATCCTCTCGAACGTGGCGAGGGCCTCGGTGCCGTTCGCCGCCGCGGCCACGCGGTAGCCCAGGGCTTCGAGGATGCCGCGGGCCGCGCCGCGCAGCTCGTCGTTGTCCTCGATCAGGAGGATGGTCTCGGCGCCTCCTTCCAGAGGGGCTTCAGCCGATGCCGGCGGGGGCGCCGGGGCCGAGCGCTCCTCGGCCGAGCGCGGCAGATAGATGCGGAATGTCGTCCCCTGCCCCACCTCGCTATAGACCGCCACGTGCCCGCCGTTCTGCTGGACGATGCCGTAGACGGTCGCGAGCCCCAGGCCGCGGGCTTCGGTGCCCTCCTTGGTGGTGAAGAAGGGCTCGAAGACGTGGTCGCGGACCTCGGGCGGCATGCCCGTGCCGCTGTCGGACACGGCGAGCAGGAGGTACTCGCCCGGCTTCACCATGGGGTTGTGCTTCAGGTACTCGCGGTCGAGGACGACGTTGGCGGTCTCGATCGTCACCTTGCCGCCCCGCGGGCTCGCCTCGCGGGCGTTGACCAGCAGGTTGACGACGATCTGCTCGACCTGGGAGGGGTCGATGCGGGCGGTCCAGAGGTTGCCCGTCAGGAAGGTCTCGAGTTGGAGATCCTCGCCGATCAGCCGCCGGATCATCCCCCGCAGCCCCTCGATGACCTCGTTCAGGTCGATCACCTGGGGATCGACCGGCTGCTGCTTGCTGAAGGCGAGCAGGCGGCGGATCAAGGCCGTGATCTTGCCGGCGGTGGCGATCACCATGTCCATCTTCTCCGCCGTCCGCGGGTCGGCCTTCATGCGCACCAGCTCGCACTGGCTGGTGATGGCCGTCACGTAGTTGTTGATGTCGTGGGCGAGGCCACCGGCGAGCCGCCCCACGGCCTCCATCTTCTGAGTCTGGAGGAACTGTGCCTCGCTCCGGCGCAGCGCGGCCTCGGCCGCCCGGCGGTGCCGCTCCCGGGTCCACAGTCCGGCGGCCGAGACGGCGATCAGCGACAGCCAACCCGCGAGCAGCGTGCCCAGGAAGATGCGCGCCCGGGCTTCGTCGCGCACCATCTGCCCTTCGACGGCAAGCTCCATCGCCTGCGCTTCCCGTGAGAGCTGGCCGAAAATGCGGTCGAGCTCCGCGTCGGACGGGGAACCGATGCCGGTGTTGACGCCCCGCGCCTGCCCTTCCTGCCGCCGGCGGGCGATCCTGCGGAACTCTTCGATCCGGCCGCGCAGCCCCTCGGCCTGCCGCCGCAGGGCCGGATCTTCGAGCGGTTGGAGGAAGACCGTCTTCCGGCCGGTCCGCCCCCCGTTCAGCAGAGCCAGGGCCAGGTCATGGGCTCGGTCGAGGTTGTTCCAGACCTCCTCGACGTTGGCCCGGTCGCCGCCCACGTACTCCTCCAGCCAGAGGTGGGACGTGGTCACCGCCACCCGGATCTCGCTCGCGGCACGGATCCGGGCGATCTCCTGCGCCGCCAGCCGCGAGCGCAGGACGTCGGTGCCGATCCACAGCACGGCGGAGAGGATCCCCAGGCCCAGAATGGCCGCGGGCATGCGGAAAGGAGAGCGCCCGGCGGCCCCGGTGACGTCAGCGGGCTCGGGGGGCTCAGCCGCGCTGGCTCTTGAGGACGTACCCCACCCCCTTGAGCGTGTGGAGGAGCCGGTCGCCGCGGTCGCCGTCGATCTTCTTGCGCAGCCGGTGCACCGTCACGTCGATCACGTTGCCGAACGAATCGAAGGAGTCGTCCCACACGTGCTCGGAGAGCTCCGTGCGGGTGACCACCTCGTCCTTGCGGTTCAGGAAGTATTCGAGGAGAGCGAACTCCTTGGGCGAGAGATCGAGCGAACGCCCGTCCACCGTGACCCGGCGGGTGGCGCGGTCCATCAACAGGTCCCCCGCCGAGAGCGTGGCCTGGAGGGACTTGCCGCGGCGCCGCAGGAGGCTGCGCACCCGCGCCAGGAGCTCGGAGAGCGAGAACGGCTTGGTCAGGAAGTCGTCCGCCCCGGTGTCCAGGCCGTCCACCTTGTCCGTGACGCCGCTGCGAGCCGTGAGCATCAGGACCGGCGTGTCCCGGCCCTCGCGGCGCCAGGCCCGCAGCAACTCGATGCCGGTCGGCGGCGGGATCGTCCAGTCCAGCACGATCAGATCGTAGTTGTTGACCTCCACCATCTCCGAGGCCGTCTCGCCGTTGCCCGCCAGGTCGACGGCGTAGAACTCCTCCTGGAGCGCCTCGGTCAGCGCCTGGGCGAGCACCTCCTCGTCCTCAACGACCAGGATTCTCACTCCCGCGGCCCCCCTCTTTACCTACGTGCGCCCAAGCTCACTTTACAGGACACTGGAGAAAAGATTATATCCGTACCAAGGTACCATGGTACGATTCTCCCTTCAGGAGGAATGGACGATGAGCGATGCGGAACGGCTGGTCGTCGAGCGGGTCCAGACGGGGGTCCGGATGGAAAAGCGCCTGGTCAAGGTACTCAAGGCGCTGGCGGAGCTTTACGACCTCTCCCTGGGCGACCTGCTCGAAGGGATCGTGCTCCATGCCTTCGACGGCAAGTGCCCGTTCAGCGAGGAGACCTTGCGGCGGATCGCGGACTTGAAGCGCATCTACGGCCTGGACCTGGACTCCAGCGCGAGCCACCGCCTGACCGAGGGAGGGGTGAAGGATGACGATGATTGAGGATAGCGAATTCATCCGGACCTTCGAGGACGGAACGCTCCCGGGCTCCGCCTTCCACCACCGGGACCACGTGCGCCTGGCCTGGCTCTATCTCGAAAAGTACCCGGCCCTGGAGGCCCTGACGAGATTCGCCGAGGGCTTGAAGCGCTTCGCCGCCGCCAACGGCCACCCCGGCCTGTACCACGAGACCATCACCTGGGCCTACCTCTTCCTGATCCACGAGCGGAAAGTGGGAGCCGGTGCCGAGACCTGGGAAGAGTTCGCGGCGCGCAACCCGGACCTCCTCGGCTGGAACCCCTCGGTCCTGGAGCGCTACTACGACCGGGAGACCCTGTTCTCGGACCGGGCGCGGCAGGTGTTCGTGATGCCGGAGGCCCGCCCTCAGGCG
>CAXTNS010000465.1:5254-5811 GCA_964245465.1 uncultured Thermoanaerobaculia bacterium | reverse complement strand
GTGTGGATCACCCGCCCGATCCCCCGTAGAGGCTTCAGGAACTTCGTCCCCTCGCCCCCCGAGCAGAAGTTGGACTCGGTCTTCAGGGCCTCCACCTCCAGCCCCGCCTCCCGGAGCCCCTCGCGCAGCATGCGGGCGGTGAACATGTGGACGTGGGTGGGGTCCTGGTACCAGGCCCAGCGCTTGCCCAGGAGGGGACGGGCCGCGCTGTGGGCGTTCAGCGTGATGACGAACAGCTTGCCGCCCGGCTTCAGGCACCGCCGGCAGCTCGCCAGCGCGACCGGATACCGGGGGAGGTGCTCGATGACGTCGAGCATCGTGACGGCGTCGAAATGCCCGTCCGGGAAGGGGAATGGGTCCTCGGCACCCTGCACGAACACCTGCCCGCGTATCCGCTTCCGGGCCTCTTCCGCCGCGTGCTCCGAGAGCTCGATGCCGTGCGCCTCGGCGAGCCTCCGCACGCGCGATCGGCGAGGCTGTCGCCGAACTCGCTCAGCCGGAGTCGGCGCCAGTTACACTTCAACAGCCGCCCATCAACTCAGTCCTCAAGCTGGGAC
>CAXTNS010000465.1:2480-5244 GCA_964245465.1 uncultured Thermoanaerobaculia bacterium | reverse complement strand
CTCCAGCGCCTCCAGGAAGAAGCCGTAGCCGGCGCCCACGTCGAGCACCCGGCCCGCGGGGACGCCATGGGTCCGCAGCAGGCCCACCAGGTACTCCAGGTACTTCACCTTGCCGGGGTGGAGCTGGAAGTACTCGCGCTCGAAGTAGGAGGCGTCGCCGTGCACGGGCGCGCATGCTAGCACCGCACCGGGGCCTGTGCTAACAATCCCGCCCATGTTCTGGACCGACCTCCTGGGTGTCCTGCTGACGCTGGGCGCCGTGGGGCTCCTCGTCTCCGGCGGGTACCTCGCGGCCCTGCGCCTGCTGCGCGAGGAGGCCGTCCGCGATCCCCTGGCCCTCGCCATCGCCTCGCTCCTCCTGGCCACAGCCGAGGCGGTCGGTATCGGCCTGCTGCTCGGGGGCTTCGGCGTGCTGAGGATCGGCTTCGCCCTGGCCCTCCAGGCGGCGCTCGTCCTGGCCCTGCTCTACGCGTCCCGCCGGACCGGGGCCGGCGGCCCAGCCCGCACCCTTCTCCGGCGCTCCTGGGAGGTCATGCGGGAGCACCCCGCACTCTCCCTGGTCACCCTGCACGCCGTGGGAAGCGAGATCCTGCGCGGGCTCCTGCGTCCTCCCCTCTCCTGGGACGCCCTGATGTACCACCTGCTGCTCACCGGGACCTGGCTGCGCGACGGCAACCTCGCGCCGGTCTTCGGCAACATCCCGGTCAACTACTACGGCTACGTGCCGGCCAACGGGGCGGTCTGGTTCTGGTGGTGGATGGCCCCCTCCCACAGCGAGTTCTGGGTTAACCTGGCGGCGCTGCCCCACTGGCTCCTGCTCGGCCTGGCCGTGGGGGGAGTGGCCCGCGAGTTGGGAGCCAAACGCCACTGGCCGCTCGCCACCTTCCTGGTGCTGATGACGCCCACGGTGGTCCGGTTCGCGGCCACCCAGTACGTGGACATTTTCGTCGGTTCGGTCCTCGTCGCCGCCACTCTCTTCACCCTGCGCTGGCTGCGGGGACTGCGGGAGCCCGCCTGGAGCCATGCCCTGCTGGCCGGTGCCGGTCTCGGTCTCGCGGCTGGCGCCAAGGTGCTGGGCGGCCCCTACTCCGTGTTCCTCGCCGGCGCGGCCGTGCTGCTCGCCCATGGACAGTGGACCCGCCGCGTGCCCCAGATCCTGGCCGCCCTGGCGATCGCGGCCCTCCTGGGGAGTTTCTTCTACCTCCGTAACCTGGCCCTGGGCAGCGACCCGCTCGCCCTCACCTGCGAGCAGACGGCCAGCGGCCCCGCGAACGCCAACAAACCCACGATCCCGCGCAAGAACTCGGTCCTCGACCTCCCCGAGAAGATGTTCATCGAGGGAGAGCTCCTCGAAGCCTTCCTGGGAGACGACGTCCCCCAGCGCGTGGAGTTGGGGCTGGGTCCTCAGTCCTTCCTGCTGCTGCTCGCGGCTCTTGCTCTCCCTTTCGGTCTCGGCCGGGAACGCTGGCGCGAGAGCCTCCTGGTGACCCTCCAGATCTGGGCGGAGCTTGCCTTCTGGCTGGCCGTCCCTTTCGCCAAGGCCTCCCACGTGTTCGCCAACATCCGCTACCTGATCCCGGCGATCGGCCTCGCGTTCGCGGGCGGGGTGGCCCTCGTCGAGAGGCGAAATGTCCGCGGGCGCGACTGCTGGATGGAGGGGATCACCCTCGCCCTGCTCCTCCAGGGGCTCCTCCAGCTCAACGCCAGGATGCCGGTGGGCGCGAAGCTCACCGTGGGCCTCCTGGACCTGGCTGTGGTCGTGCTGGCTCTCTCCCCCCGGCTGCGGGCGTTCGCGGTCCACTCCCGCAAATACCGCCGGGAGCTGGCCCTGGCCGCCCTCGCCGGGTTCGTCCTCAGCGCTCCTCTGCTCACCCAGTTCCGTGTCCGCGACCGCAAGCGCGCCTTGCTCCACGAGTACGCCGCCCACACGACCACGGCGCGCTTCCAGGCCCCCGGCTGGGGCTGGCTGGACCTTCACGGCGGGAGCGGCAACGTGGCCGCCGTCCATTCGCCCAACAACTACTTCATGTATCCGGCCATGGGGCCCCGCCTGGAGCGGGACGTCCGCTACGTCAACCTCAACCGGGCCGACCACCGGAACGCCATGGCCTATCCCCAGTGCCAGCCGCGGGTGGACCTCTCGCCCGAAGCCTGGGTGGCGAACCTGGAGACGATGCGGATCCGCTGGGTCCACCTCTCCCGCTATCCCCAGTTCGGCTTCCCCATCGAGAACAAGTGGGCGCACGAGAGGCCCCGCGACTTCATGCTGCGCTACACCGACGACACCAACCGGATCTATGAATTCCGTCCTGGTCGTGGTGGCACAGATCCCGCACCCGGAAGGCCGCGTGGGCGAACGCCAGCGTAGGAAACCCGAGAAGAGGAAGATCGGCCGCAGCGAGGTCAACCGGAGCGACCTCGAAGGCCTGCGGCGCGCCTGGCAGGAGAAGGACCTCGTCCTCTTCCTCGGCGCGGGCCTCTCCAAACCCTATGGCATCCCCACCTGGAAGGACCTCGTCCTCGAGATCCTCTTCGACCAGACCGACGTGGCGCGCCGGCTGGAGCCGGTCGACCTCACCTTCCGGCGGGCCCTCGCGGCCTGGCTCGTCGACTACTACGAATACGACCCCATCATCCTCGCCCGCGTCGTCAAGAACGAGATCCGCCGCCGGGCGAGCCGCCGCCGTTCCGCCGATGCCGACGCCCACACCCTGTTCCTCGAACAGGTCCGCGAGCACCTCTATCCGAAGCACCCGCCGACTCC